>JAMOPC010000426.1 GCA_027064845.1 Desulfurococcales archaeon
TATAGAGTGTTATAAAAGTAAATATCATGTCTTGAAACACATTGATATGGATGGTAAAATGCTTATCAAAGGATGCTTTATCATAGAAGGTAGCGATAAGGCACTAATAGATCTTTACTGCGGAAAGGATTATTTTAAGATATGTATTATTAGGAGAGAACCTATTGTTAAGAGCAAGAAGATATCAAAGCCTTTCGATACGTTTATAAGTAGAATCGTTCTTGAAAGAAAAAAGTATCTTGAATGCAGGATTATAAAAATTAATCCCAAACATGTTTCTTTTAAAAGGAAGAAAAAGATAGATGACAAGATATACTACATTATTGAGATCAAAGATTATCCTGACTTACTTATATTCATACCTTACAACAAGATTGATTTTTTAAAGAAGTGTTTATCTCAATAAATGAATGATTAAGAAATAATAATTCTATCAGCCTTTTCTTCTACCAGTTCTTCTAGCTGCTATGTGTCCTACTTTTCTACCTGGCGGAGTCTCTCTAGCTACGGTCGAGGGCTTGCCGACGTGCTGGTGGCTACCACCACCATGTGGATGGCTTACAGCGTTCATTGCAACGCCTCTTACTTTCGGCCATTTCTTTGCTTTAACTTTCCACTTATGATAAGCGTTTCCCGCTTTTAATAGTGGTTTCTCTGTTCTGCCCCCACCAGCGATCACGCCTATGGTTGCTCTAGCATCATTTGGTACCTCGATTATTTTACCACTGGGAAGCTGTACGTGCGTTCTCTTACCAGCTCTCCCGACAATAAGAGCGTACGTGCCTGAAGATCTGACAAATTTCCCACCATCTCCTGGTCTTTTCTCGATGTTTGATACCTGGGTGCCTTCTGGTATCTTACCTATAGGTAATATGTTACCGTTGCTTATCTTAGCATTAGGACCTATTTCTATTATTTGTCCAACATACATGCCTTCTACAGCTGGGATTAAGAACTCGGTACCATCCTCTAGTATTATCTTAGCTAGTGGAACCCATCTACCTGGGTCGTGTATTAAGTCTACAACTCTTCCCCTCAGCGTTTGGTCTAGTCTAAGAGGAGGATACCTAGCTGGACCTACTCTTCTATGACTAGGGCTGCGGAATGTTGGTGAGCCACGACCCATTCTTTGAGGCAGTATTCGTTTACCCATAATCCACACCCACTATATTAGATTAATCCTAACTGGGAGGCTATCTCGCTTGCCCTGTATTCAGGAGCAAGCTTCACGTATGCTTTCTTCTCGCCTCTACTAGTTATCAGTGTTCTAACACTTAATACTTTAACTCCAAATAGTAGTTCGACTGCACGCTTAATATCGTGCTTAGTAGCTGTCCTTTTAACTATGAATGTTAACGTATTATACTTATCGATAAGGTTAAGTGCTTTCTCGGAGTGTACGGGCCTTATTATTATCTCGTAATACCTTGTTTCTTCACTGCTCATATCGTGATCACCTCGTACTTAGACCCGATTTTCTCTAGAGCAGATTTTGAGAATATAGTTAATCTACCTGGTACTCCACCTGGTGCTAGGTGAAGTATTCCAAGATTCGCTGGAGTAGCTATATCTACACCAGGGAAGTTCCGCACAGCTCTTGCTAATGGTTTATCATAACTTGATAACACAAATAACACACTTTTAGGCTCCACATATCTTCTTCCACGCATTTTTCCCTTGCCAGACCTTATTCGTATTCTTTCATAACTCCTAACAATATCTTTCCAAACACCTAGTTTGTCAAGTAATTCCTTAGCTTCTTTTGTCTTACTTATATTATCCTCAAGATCATCAACAATAATTATGGGGAGCTTTTCGGCATCAAATATGTGTCCTCTTGCTTTAACGAATTCTACTTTAGAAGTAGCTGCTAAAGCAGATGCAATAGCGTAAGCTCTCTCTTTTTTATTGATTCGTTCATGAAGTTTCTCATAAGGTGTTGGCGGGAAAGCAGCATGACCCCCACGGGCAAATACTACAAATGCCGCCCTACCATTAGGTAATCTAGGAACTCTCGCCATGCCTCTACCGACGCCCCAGCTACGAGCAGTTGTTCTCTTCCCTGCTAAGGGATCTCTTCCTTTAGGCTGTAGCATTGCAGTGAATGCTGAGAGAAAGGCTCTTCTTATCAAATCCTTCCTCACGGGTAATCCAAATACAGGGGGTAGCTTTACTTCTTCAACAACACTACCATCAGCATTATAAATATAAGTACTAGGTGTTTCAAGCTTATATGGAACTAGTATAGACCACACCATTACTTCTCACCCAGCACCTCATGCTCCCTGCTTACTCTCATGACTATAATAAACTATTTTCGGAGGCTCCATGGGGAGCCAATCAGGTGGCCTTATTGGATGTCTTAGAACAAGTAATCGTTTCCTAGGCCCTATCAAGCTTCCATGAACCATTATATAGGGTCCATAAACCATTCCGTAACCCACAAATCCTCCTTTTGGTGTTACTTCCCATCCATTTTGTCCTATTCTCAAGATTCTCTTATTATACTCTGTTCTACGGTGATAACCCATTTGTCCTGCCTGAGGAGTCTCGCTCATAGTGCCGAAACCAGGGCTTCTAGACCCTATTTTCCTACTTCCTTTTCTATGCTTGTGCCATCTTGGCAACTCCTTGACGCCGAATCTCTTTATCACGCCTTGAAAACCTTTTCCTTTTGTAACACCTATTACATCAATAAACTGACCTTCTACAAAGACATCGTTCACGGTAATATATTTACCAACTATTTCCTCAGCGAACTTTACGCGTTCTTCTAAGCTTCCTCCACCAATCTTTATTTCTAGTATTTCAGGTTTCTTCTTCCCTATGCCTGAGAGCACTGGTATGGTTGATACTATGACCCTAATATCATCTAGTTCCAAAGACTTCAGCTTCTCTAGCTTCTCTTCCCAGTTGTTCTCAATGAACTTATACCCATATTCACCATTAGGATCAGGTTTCACTAAGCCGGGGTTGACCTTTCTCAAACCCTTAAGGTATTTTCTAACAATATCCTTTGCTTCCAGTGTAATAAACGGATTATCTTTATAGTATTTCTCATATAGTTCGATAATTGATTCTGCTGGATTCTTCCATACTTCACCCACACTCAACAACCCGTGCATAGGGTGTCTCTTGTAACCTCTAACTCCTAGTATTAGTACAGGTGGTGCGTCGAGAATAGTTACTGGCACAGCTATTTCTTTCCCCGAAGTAAACGTGTTTGGCCTATCATCGATTATGATTGCATGACTCATGCCTGCCTTATAAGCTAAGAAGCCTAAGAGAGTGGGTTTAGGCAGAATATTCTTATTAATAGCTTCCTCGCCATAATGTTGAGCCAATAGTTCAAACCATGTATACTGAGGCCAGCTCCTAACTCTTGGAACTATTCTAGCAGCTCTTTTTCTCGGCCGTAATCCTAGGCTTCCATGTCTTGGCGCACTATATTTTCGATGCCCCATTCTAGTCACCCGCTAATCTTTGCATACATACATGTCATAGGGTATTATAAGTTCTACCGTGAATAAAAATATTAAATACTGCCAGTGTTGATATTAATGCTTCTTCCGTCCTTATAGTTTTAACTTTTTGTCCCGGAATAGTATTCCATACAAAATCAACCTCTTTCTCAAGATCTAACCCACTGTGCTTAAAAATATCATATAATCCAGTTCTAGGGCCCCCGAAGAGTATTAGTATTCGTGAATACTTTTTAAGCGATAACAATTCTTCATGACTAGGGGTTTTCCCATACCTGCTGGTCGCAATAATTACATCTACTCTACTAAAGTAATCATTGATTAACTCCATTAACCCGTCTTCTCTAGCAAGTACAGGACCCATATACGGCATGTAATCTAGGCATATAACTCTTTTAGAAACAATATCTACAACCTCTACATATGCAAATTCACCATCCTTACACGAGCCAGCTTCAACCTTAAATAACTTATCTAATCCAATATCTGCATATAGTTTTCCTTTATAATTCATAATATACCCTATTCTTCTATCACCAACATCAATGGTTTTACCAACATCATATACTTCTAAGCGCAGTGGTGGAAGAGCTCCTACATACTTTAAATCTTTATCAATTGGAATTAATTTTCTCCTCAAGTAAGGAGGCGTTAACAAGTATTTCCAAATTTTATATATTAGTTCAAAATACTCATTATGTTGTTTAGCAGTTACTTCATGGTCTCTGTAGAATACTATTTCAGAAACTCCAAAAATAGATGAGAACCTTATAATTTTGTATATCTTGAGGGTTTTAAGTAGAAGCCCATGTTCTGTTTTTAAAACGCTTGTTGGAATACAAACTATTATATCGTTGTATTCATTATCATTTTCGCTTCTTGCCTTTGCCCTTACCCCTACTCTGTGCTTCACGAGCCATTCTCTCCGTAGTCTTTTCTTTTGTTAAGAACAAGCTTGTTCTCTGTCTTCCACCCATAAGCCTACACCCTTTAACATTATGCCATACTTTATACACAATTTAAATACTTAATAAAGTTAAAGTTTCAGTAACTGTATTGCTCAGCTACGACCGCACTCCCCATATTCTTCGGTTAAGCCCACCTATCATCATCGCAAAACATTTGTTTTCATTGAAACTGGACAACGAACCTTCAATATTATTGGATGTGGGTCTAAGGCATTAAACATTAATGCTTCTCCAATACCTAAATAGTACAATTTATTCAAAACACTATTGGGTAAACCAAGGAATCTTTTTGCATCCCTGATATAATCTTCATTAGGAGAACCAAACATTATCAAAGTATGTGTATTTTCAATAACTTCTCTTGGAATATCACTAGGGTTCTGCGTAGCCATTATTAATCCTATCCTTCTACTTCTACCCTCCTTCGCCAATGCTTCTATGACTTTTAGCTTACTAATTCTCCAAGCCTCATCTATAACGAGTACTCTGAATTGATTATCTTTCTTCGTTGATACAAACTTATTGTAGAGGTAAATAATTATACCACCATAAACGTTCTGAAAAGCCGTACCATATCCCCCAAGATTGAAAACAGTTGGTCCTTTTATGTATTTGTCAAACACTTCGTAACGAGGCTTCTCAGTCAAGAGCTCTACAAGAGGAGAAAGTATAGCTAAGTCCTTATCAAGTAATACGTTCTTTACTGAAACATATTTCTCCCTATTAATAACCGCCTTACTAATACTATTCACGATGGTATCATAATCTATTCCAAGAACATGAGACAGAGCATCCGCTACAGCAATGCTCCACTCAACAGTATTAAAGATCGGAGGCACATATAATAAGTTTATAGGGAACTCAAAAGGCGTTACCTGATACTCTATTATATTGTTAATCAAGTTAGCTAGATCTCCTTTGAAATCTATGGAGAATACATGGATATTCGAAAGGGAAATCAGCCCTTCTATAATAGTTGCTAATAAAGTGGTTTTGCCACGCCCAGTTGGGCCGATAATTACAACATGCTTATTAAGAATATCTAAAGGAAGGATAACAGGCCATCCTGTTTCCAAATCTATACCGATAGGTATCCCCTCCCTGGTTTCGAATGAGGGTTTCTTATACTTTGGAATAGGAAGTAATGTTGAAGCACGCGAATTATCAATAATAATAGATTTCGCGTCAGGAATAGTTTTTAGTCCGAATTCATATCGAAGAATCTCAAGTACTTCTTTCTTCGAGGCTTTTTTCAAATTAATTCCTAGAGTACTCTTTAGAAAAACAACTAATCGCTCACTCATAGTGTTCACGTATGATATTGCAGACGATAAGTTTGTGTTCTCAGAATAAATTTTAACAACAAATGTTAACCTGTAAACAGGTTTTCCCTTCACAATATTTTCGTAAAGAGATTCTAGTATCCTCAGTTTTATTTCAGCTTTTTTCTTTATGTGGGGTTCCTCAACTACATCAATTGATGCTCTTAAATTCATTAATTCATTACTGATCTTCGACAATAACCTATTGAGATCAAGCTCTTTCTTAATGATCTTTATTTCTGAACGTGGAGGGAGAAGTTCAAGAAGTTCTGAAAATGAAGAGACTAAATCTTTTAGTTTAGATAAGTCGAGCTCTCGTAGACTATAATCAACTTCTTCTCCAATCAAGTATCTTACAACTATGTATCTACTACCCTGTTTACATATAAGGTCTGGTGGTTTTACATCATAATATTCACAAATCTTCCCACTACCCATTAGTTTTTCAAATACTCTTTCTATAAACATAGCCGATCCTCCCTATTAATGCCCTCAACAAGACCAATAATACAGCAATAACTACAATTACAATAACATTGATTAAATCATTTGAATGTATGATCAGCATTATAGTATAAACCAAGACCATAAACAATAACATTTTATCAATAATATTCAAACTCCCGTCACCACTATACGTGCTATTTTAGATGAAGATCCTCCGAGAAGCTTGGCTAATGCAGTCGAGGCAGTAAAGAGGATCGATACATAAACTATAGGTCCGATGAAGACGCGGTATATTAAAGAAGACACAATATTAATGAAGTAAACTGGTTTATCGATACTTATACCTAAGGTATCTCTAGTATAGTATATTTCATCAATTACAGGTTTGGAGTAGTAATTCCCTCTTACTTCATAGCTTATAGTATGGTTTCCCAAAGAGATTATGTATTTGTATGCTTTGAAGTCTATGCCGCCCCATTTGTATTCAACTACATTATCCGGTTCTATAGATGAATTATCGAGAACTATCTTCCCACTGTCCCCAATCGGTAATATTAGTAACAAAACATATTCTGTACTAGAACTAACCATTATAGTTCCGGAAGAATTTGTTATTGAAACTATACTGATGTTGCCATGAAATCCCATAAAGATCATATAATGTAACGGCTTAATGCTTATAACATTGCTTAACTTAATTGGTAAGACTAGTTTATTATCCTTCTTTTCTAATAAGTCTTCCGGAGTAATTATAAAAGAATATTTGTAACCAACAATATCTATTGATATATAAGTTTTCTCGGAAGGAATTCCTTTATCAATATCACTAGAATCCACGTACCCGGCAATGTCAGCTAAATATCGTGCAAGAAGATTTTGATCCATTCCCCGGAATTCTACAACTGAATGAGATATGCCATTGTTTACAAGATCAGTAACTATTATATCAGCATAGACTACTCCATACTTGTTTTCATTTATTTGTTCAACTACATTATTGCTTATTAAATCAATAAACGAAGGCATTAAGGGAGCACCTATACTAAAAATAATAACTACAGATATCAGCATTGCGCCGCTGCTTCTAGTGATCCTGAAAGGTATTGAATGAAGAACAAGACCTACAGCTACGAGAGTATGCGATAACAAGTATAATGCGTATACAAGTGTTGAAACAGTTAATAAGAATACTAATAGGTACGTAAGACTAGAAATTAATGGTGATAATAGAGAATTAGCTAAAAAACCTAACCCCATACTAGATAAACCTATACCTATAGCCTTGAATAAAAGAATCACACTAATAATTATATTTATCTCTTTTAATAACCACTCATTATACCTGTTCCAATCAGATCCTAAAATCCCCGAAAAATACTGAATGAGCCACATAATCAAAGAATAAGAAAATACAAGTATTGCTGAAAAAACACCATCAACCATTAATTGCGGAGCCCATTTCTTTAAACCATAAATAGGAATCGGTAACATATAGATCAGAACACCCAAATAATAAGTTAAAACAGATAAATAGAAAGCAATGCTAAGTAGATCCACTCATCTCTCACCCATTTTTATTATATTTTCATTAAATCGTCGGGGGTTCTGGTAATGGCTGATAGAACGTATTCGCTATATATGCTATAAGAGCGAACACAGTTGTACCCATGGCTAGCCAGAAAGCTGCCCATACAGCATCTTCGATCATTCTCTCACCTGCTCTTTTAACTCTTAAGAAAGGTATTGGTGATCCTTTGATGGCCCAGCCTATGACCCATGTTAGAAAGAATATAATCCATGCAATGATAGTGATATTGACTATTAGTTCTTGGATGAAGCTGATGATATTTGTCACTATAAATCACCTCACATCCATAATTGTAAAGCATTTTTTGAAAAGTGACTTAAGCGAAAGTATTGGTATAAATACTGTATATTATCCACGTGATGACTAGTGAATTTAGAAGAATTAAGCAATAATAACTGATATTACAAAATAGAGTATTTAATAACAAAATAGTTTCGGAGATAGTGATGCGGAGAATATGGCCGAAAATAACAAGAATTTATTGGGACCCAGATTATAATTTGCC
>JAMOPC010000427.1 GCA_027064845.1 Desulfurococcales archaeon
TCTACTAGCTGACCTAGTAGGTCTATGGGATGATTGGTTCACGGACCGGGTGACCGCTTCTTGTGAGTTAACAATAATAATCCTATTAGAGTAACTCCTATCAATAATGCTAGGAATACTAAGAAAAACATGTTTTCTTTCACTTGTTGTGGAGACGATATTGTCTTTGTGGTGGTTTGCTGAGTAGTTGTTGATGTAGTCTCTGTATAGGGTTGAGTAGTTGTTGTAGATACGGTTGTTGTCTTTGTTGGTGATTGAGAAATATTTATGACTGGAGTTCCTAGACCTAATTCTGGTGCACAAATGTTATTACTTATATCATTTATTGTTTTATTCGAGACGTAGACTCGAAGCCGGTCTATATTTATATCTGGTTGAGGATTCTTCTTTCCTGTAATGTTAAAGCTTGAAATATATAAGTACTTTATCATGGGTTTATAATTGATCTCGTATTCTCTTTTTGTACAATCCTTGTCTATGAGCAGTATTTTTGAGGAGTTGAAGTCAATAAATATTCTCAGGTACAATATCTTAGTAGTAATCTCTCCGTAATAGTACCAGTCGTTCTGAGTTCCAGCCATAATATATGCTACAGGGTATTTATCATCAGGGTTTTTCATCATTATGATTCCATAACCATATACTCCTTCAGGCTTAATATATGTTGTAAAAACACCATAGTCTCCGATCTTGTTAATAGTAATATTTAATTCAATAACATACAACGACCCACTACGTGAGATTGGATAGGTTTTTCTATATACTGCATAAGATAAAGAAGCAGTACTTAACACGATGAGGAATAATATTATTACTGTTCCAAGTATTTTTTCTACATTACTCATTATTTCTATCTCCCTAGATACAGTAATGACGACTTAATTGGTTTAGTAAAATATAATATATTCAGAGAATCTAAAATAGTTGTGTATAAATCTATTTGTTCTTATGTTGTAGTGTATGTTTTTGTGGATAAAATTGAATAAATCGTGTTTTTAAAATAGATGCTTTACTCAACTTGGTTTTCAAAGATGGCGGCTGCTATTCCGAGAACAAGATAGTCGATGATGTCTTCAGCCATTTCGTCAGAGAGTGATTCGTATACTTCTTCTTCTATTCTTTTATGAAGTAATTCATCGATGACTATGTATTTTCCATTAACTGATATCGATGGCTTTGTTCCAGGCATATATACCTGTAATACTCTTGCATCTATACCTTTTTTCGAGAGCTCTGATACAGCTACCATTACGGCATTAAGTATGATTGCTTGATTTGGATGACCATAGGTAACTGTTATAGTAATTGTTTTCCTATTCGTAGACATACTTATCACTCCTTACGATTTCTTTAGAGATGCGATCTATTAAATTATTCAATATTAGTATTAGTTGGTTAGGTCCCCATTTCGGCAAACTCTGACTTATCAACAGTAATACTTATCTCGTCAAGGAGTTCTTCTAGTAATTCGTCTTCATATTCCTTGTATGGAATGCCTAGTTCTTCTAAGATGTGTTTTTTCATAGCTTT
>JAMOPC010000428.1 GCA_027064845.1 Desulfurococcales archaeon
TTTCTTCTATTCTTGTCTTCGGGACATGTATTTTGTTATATATTTTCTCGAAATCTTTATCTTCCTGTAGCCCCTCAACTACCTCTACGAATACTTTCACGATTTCATCCGATTGTCTTAGCAAGTTAACAAGGTTTTCATGAATATGCATTTCTGCTAGGGTGTCATTGCTGTATTCAGCCATGTATTCTCCCTCGTATTCTATTTATGATAAGTTCGAGGTATATAAGGGATACCAGTGCAATATGTAATTGATTTTTAAGAGGATTAACCCTTAGTTAATTACAATGAAGATTAATCACGATACGGGTTTCGTGTGATGAAATTTATTGTGATAGATGCATTGGCAAGAGCTAGTGGAGAACGATATAGTACATATGATGTAGTAGGTGCTGGGCCACGTATTGTGGCTGGAATACTCTATGAGAAAGGGTTTAAAGTAGATCTTAAAACATATGAAGTAGTACTAGATGAGCCTTCTATTCTAAAAAAGTATGATTATATCTTAATATCGGCAATGTCTCAAGACAAGGGTGCTTTAAAACGAATTATAAAATTAGCTAAAAAGAATAATCCCAGAGGCAAAATTATTGTGGGCGGTCCTATTAGTTTTGAATACGAGAATATTTTGAGAGAACATGACGAGATCGACTACATTATTGTTGGTGAAGCTGAAATACCCTTGATAAGATTTCTCAAAGAAATAAGTAGTAGTAATCCTAGAATTGAAAAAGTGCCTTCAATAGCTTTTAGGAATGGTAATGATGTAATTTTAACTTCTCCTCCTGTACATACTCCTCGCAAAATACTGTCTCTGATCAAGCCTTGGATTTTCATAGAGAATTCTTATCCAAATCATAAAATCTATAGATACTATGTAGAAGTAGTTAGAGGTTGTAGTAACTTCTATAGACCACTGCTTTCTGATAATAAATATAAATGTATTAAGTGTATGGTTTGTAGAAATGCTCCATTGAAGCATAGATTAAAGTGTCCAGCCAACATACCACCAGGTTGTGGGTTTTGTAGTGTCCCCAACTTATTTGGTCCAGCTAGAACAAGATCACCAGATAGCATCGTAGAGGAGATTAATGATTTAGTCAAACATGGTGCGCGAAGAATAGTTTTGAGTGCTCCAGATTTCCTCGACTATGGTAGGGACTTATTAGTTTCGCCAAATCCATTAACAGATCCATGTGAACCAGCACCTAATATAGAGTACATACAAGAACTATTTGAAGCAATTGACGATTTAAGGCTTAAGCATAATAATGTCGTCATTATGATTGAGAATATTAAGGCATGTCTAGTCAATGAGGAAGTTGCGAAGCTTTTAGGGGAATATTTGTCTGGTACAACTATTCATATAGGTTTAGAAACCGGTGATTATAACTATAACTTAAATGTTTTAGGAAAACCAATTGGATTAAAAGATGTTGTTAAAGCGGTAAAATTGTTAAGGAAAAACGGGTTACGCCCATATATTTATTTAATGTATGGTCTTCCATATATGAGTAAGA
>JAMOPC010000429.1 GCA_027064845.1 Desulfurococcales archaeon
CTAGGTTTCCCAGGCCAGTTCATGGAAGAATACCTAATTTTGTAGGAGCTGAACTTGCAGCAGAGAGAATTATTAGCCTAGATATATGGGTTAACGCAAATGTTGTTAAGGCAAATCCCGACAGTCCGCAAAAGCCTTTAAGATATAGAGCGTTATGTGACGGAAAAATACTTGTTATGGCATCGCCTAAGCTAAGAGAAGGTTTTCTCCTACTAGATCCATCAAAGATTTCGTCGAGTAAATATGCATACGCATCAACTATTAGGGGAGCATTTATTTATGGGAAAAAGATCTCTCTAAAAGATATACCCAACATAGACTTGGTCATAACTGGCTCAGTCGCTGTTGATAGAAAGGGTGGAAGAATAGGAAAGGGAGGCGGATATGCAGAACTCGAATACGCTATACTCAGAGAAATCGGAAGTATCACGGAAAAAACACCTGTTACAACAACTGTACATGATATTCAAATAGTGAATCATGTACCATTAGAGCCTCATGATTTAACAGTTGATTACATAGGTACACCCAAAAGATTATACAAAATAACTCCCAGACCACCTAAACCAAAAGGAATTTACTGGGAACTATTAGGAGATAAGATCAAGCTTAAAGTCATACAAGAGCTTAGACAATTTTTAAGGAAATAGTATTTTAGATAACACCAGCATTAGAATAAATAAATTACTCAATTAGTGCTGAAGGGTCGATCGCTGATGAGCGATTTTAGAGATCTACTAGATTATGCAAGAAATATAACTAATGATACATTAGCAGAAGTATTTGATGAAGTTATGTACGAAGCAGAAAGCATTAATGATAAGTTAGTTGCTTTACCATATATAAGTAAAGACTATACGTTAAGAGGCGGTAAGAGACTTAGAGCTTTCCTTATAATGATCGGGTACTGGAGCAAAGAGTGGAGACACAAAGATCTTGATAAACTAAGGTACTTGATGGCAGGTATAGAGTTTCTCCAAAGCTATTTCCTAGTACACGATGATATCATGGATAAAGATGAGCTTAGAAGAGGAGGGCCAACAGTACATGTGTGGTTTGAGAAAAAATGCATTGAAGAAAAACTTCTTGGAGATTGTAAACATTATGGAATATCACAAGCAATACTAGCTGGAGATTATTTAGAAACATTAGCTGTGAGTAGTTTTTATAGATTAGGGCTACCAAGTGATATAATCGAAGAACTATTAAGGAGATATACTAAGGGGTTAAGAACAGTATCATATGGTCAATACCTTGATTTACTAATAGCGTATACACCTTTGGAAAAAGTGAGTGAAGAAGACATCTATAATATTCATAAACTAAAAACAGCCTCCTATACTGTCGAGTTACCCTTACACTTGGGAGCTATTGCTTCAACACTATATACACCAAAGCTTCTCGAAGAGTTATCAAGCTACGCTATTCCAGCAGGAATTGCTTTCCAGCTACAAGATGATATCTTAGGCCTCTATGGTGATCCAAAAATTACTGGTAAACCTGTTGGAAGCGATGTTA
>JAMOPC010000430.1 GCA_027064845.1 Desulfurococcales archaeon
CCGTTATATCCTCGAGCACATCCGTGAATTAAAGACTGTTAAGCTAGACTATGGAGCTGTAAGAATACATTTGCCCCCAGAACTGCAGCGTGGATCTAAGAATGAGTTCGTGGTATATCTTCCTATAAATGTATATAATGAATTATTGAGGGTAAATACCAAGAATTTGCCACACCAAGATACTATTGAGGACAAATTCAGGGATTGTGGTTTAGCATTAAAGTATTTGAGGAAGTGGTTTAGGCAGAAACTCAAGCTTTTAGGTATTGATTCTGAGACAATCGAGGCCTTCCAAGGAAGAGTAAAGACCATAGGCGGGAAACACTATACGGATTGGATCCCAGTACTAGATAAGGAATACAAGAAAATAATGAAAGAAATCAACTCTTTTTTAACCTAATATGGAAAAAGGTGTGATATTATACAAGGGGTACTTCATATCCTGGGTTTGGTTTCTTGTTCTTTCTGACCGGTCAGAAAGAATGATATGCTTTATGAAAGGCGTGGAATACGCTGGATCAGTGTACTATAATATAATATTATGTATAGTGTTATGGGTGGTGAAAACATGGAGGTTGGTGACAACTGTTTTAGAGCTTATAGATATATTTAGCCATAGAACTGTAATGTCTTATTTCTCGCTTGATTTCTCTTAGTTTTCTCCTTGTCTTGTATAGTTTGCTTAGTCTTTCCTTTAACTCGAGGACCTTGAGGGCTTCTTGTCTGGGGAGATAAATATCCTTGTCCTTGGTATAGGTCCTGAAAACAACGTATATATATCCCCTGTTCTTCTTCCTGGTGAAATAGCCCAAGCCATATTTAAATGCGTATTTTTCCTTCATTTTCCTAATCTCTTCCTTTACTTGCTCAATACACTGTTCTATGAGGTATAGGGCTTTGTCTACCCTAGCTAAGACCTTGTCAGGATCATTCACGTATTCCTTATTAGAGATAAGATCCACTATTTCATTAATTGTTGTTTTAAACTCTCTGAATACTTGAGCATGAGGATTTATTGTCTCCATTGTTTTCACCTAGGTGAACGGAGTTATTGTATCGATCAATTTGATTATTATGTTGATTAGTTTGTAGGCCCATTCTGCAAGCATTTTTATGAAGTTGACAAGAGCCATTATGTGGGAATACCATAGCTTACCCCAGTCAATGAAGGCCTCAAGTCCTTTTCTTGGTAGACTTCCAACTGCAACTGCTAGGGTTCCAAAGAAGTATATTCCCATGAAGAGCGTTAAATGCGGTAATATATAGTTTACGAATATGTTTAGCCCTATATTGATGTAATTGAATACAAACAATATGAGCTGCCAAACGATATTGAATACTGCAGTAATTAAGTTGAAAAACGTAACAAAGCCGATCCATACAATACCGAGCAAACCAAAGAAGTCGGTAATCGCTTTAAGAGGGTCTGGTGGTGACGCATTTGTCGGGATTTCTATTACTCCAGGCTCTATTCCCTTTTTCGAATTAAATATTACTTCTAGGTAACCAGTTCCTTCTCCTTCAAACTCTATCTTCATAGAACAATCCGATAGATTCACGTGATGGCGATACATTCTATAACCTATTTGTACAAAGTGGTTATGCACTATAATGACTAAGTCGGCTAAGTCATGAGTATTCGTTACAAGGGTTTCTTCATCATCATCCGTTACTGTATGAACCGCTACAGCCCCATTATTATCCTTATCACGGTAAACAGTTATGTTTATGAAACCAGAATAATCGTTGTTATGTATCAAGATATAGACTTTACCACTACCAGTTATAACAAGCCCTGTTGCATCGGTTTCAAGAAAAATACCCATGTGATCGAATTCAAATACTATGCTAGAAACATTCTTTACTGCAAAATAATGATCGGTGCCCCAATTAACTTCTATCTTATACGGTTCTTGCTCACCACTAGTTTGTGCAATAATCATTAGTAATAGGAAAACCATTAAAATTAAACCATTTACTCGGGCCCTATCCATTACCACCACCCAGGGCTCTTTCTAGTATTCTATGGAAAAGAATAGCGGGTTTATTGAAGACATAGAATTCTTTATGAAACATGTCTATGAGGAAATGATTAACATTGACTTCTATTTGTAAAACCAGGAAAACCAAATTATAGAAGAGCCCCACCCCTCCAGAACTAGCTAAGATGAAACCAATAAGATAAAATAGGATAGAAGAGAAAGCAGCAACAAAGACCCAGTTGTTCTTAAAACGCTTCATCATTCCCCGAGCTAAAAGATTTGCTTCATAATCCAACCTGTTCTTTTCATATACGAACTTGTGGGTCAGAGCTATATCCATGGCTTTCAAAACAACATTAACAGGAACCAGGGCTAGGTTTAAAAAATCCATTTTCTCTTTCCCCTCAGTTTATCCCTATATTTTCCATACCGTCTGTGTTTTCGTTTCTTCATCAGTACAAAACCCTTCCAAATTTTGTGAGTACATCTCTTGAAAGCTGATAGGCCAGGGACCTCGAAGTTTCAAGGTCTAGGTCGTATTCATAGGATAATATATGAGCCAGTAGTGTTGGATTTATAGCAGCATAGAGTAAGACGGCTGAAACTAGGTCAGAGAGCGGGATCCCCAGTTTTGAAGACATGGTTTCATATATATTTTTCACGGGTTCCACGACCCTAACGGGTTCTGTGCGGATCAAGGTTATCACCTCAGGGACTAATCTATGGGTTTTATTCCCCGAGTCATATTTCGTAACGTGGTAAACAACAAAGACATAAATATCAGGAACAAGAAAAACGGGAGCACTGCAACTATGAAATCCCAAGTAATATCAACGAACGAGTTAAAGGTATTCTGGTCAATGAATTGATTATCGTCTATGCTTGTTGTCCCAACTAATAATAGCAGCGTTACTATACCAAGTAATAACAGGTTCTTTTTCACGGGTAGTCACCCTGGACCCCCTAGGCCCATTCTTTAGTGAAGCTCTTGAATACTGAGCGTACTATTACAATCGTTACCAGGAATGGTATGGACATCATTACTATGGTAACGAGAAATTTATAGTATTCAGTATTCCAGCCCAGAGTGGTAAGATTTGCTGGAGAAGTTGTTGTAGTGGTTTGAGCTAATAGTAATAACAATGGGAATAGCTTGGTGAGATTGAGTTTTCTGACAAAAGCGGTTCTTCCCTCATTACTGAGTTCTGCGAAGCTATTGAACAATAACTTGATAACCAGGATAATAACCATTAACGGGATAACCGCCATTACTACGCCCATAGTTGAATTCATCACTTCATTTATTGAACTAGTATTTGTCTGAGCTATTAATGGCAATAACCAGAGTAAGCGGGTAATACCTTTCAACACACTTACCCCCTTTGAAACTGTAACACTAATTTAAAGATCTGATCGAAATATCATAAAAACGCTACTATTTTCATAAATTTATGTACGTGCATGAATTCATGTATGTGCATAAAATTATGCATATGCATTATAAGTGTCTGGAAAATATTACAAGTTTCTATTATGGATAGTCTATCAGGTTTTATTCCTGGTTTATTTTCCAAGAATTGAATATGGGGTTTTTATTTGAGATTATATAGAATCTTACTTTCTTACTTGGAGGTTTCTCTATTTTTCCTGGGCCTATGTCTATCCATTCCCCGTTTACCCAATACTTTCTACCGAGTAAGCCTTTCTCTGCCATTAGTCTTAGGATCCTTTCCCAGTTGTGCCAGGTCCTGGCATTTATGCCCCCATTTCTGGATTCGAGCCATTTCTTTAAATCCTCATAACCAAACTCCTCGAGGCCTGTTTCACGGATAAATCTATGTATGGTTTCCAAGTAAGCATAGTAATCATTATTGGGGCTTGGATATATGTTGACGTTATATTTACGTTTTTTAACGGCTTCAAAGAAACGATGTTTGATTTCTTCGGGAATAATTGCTTTGGAGTAAGTATATGTTACTGGGTTTTTATTCCATCCACAATCCAGGCATATTCCATGTTCTTTCATCCATCTACAACTAGGCATTAGGTAGTCTTTCCTAGACCCTCTAAGACCATAAGCGTATTCTACTTGGTACCTTGTTTTTCTCTCATTATAGTCTTTAGCATATTTACTGAAGAACTCTATAACTTGTTCCTTATCATAGCCTATCCATTTCAAAAACCATACCAGGACTAATCTAGCTATATGGTCAGGATCCCCGCTCTTAATCATTGTTTCTATAATGTTTCTGATACATGGTGGTATTGCTTTTGATTTTGCTAGGTCTTCTATCTTGCTGGGTAGTGTTGCTTTTTTCTTCCTCGAGGATTCTACATATATTGTTTTGGGGAGTGGTAGTTCTACCTTTATCTTATACAATGTTATTTGGCTAGGGTCTAGTGGTTCATAGTTATCCCAGTCGAAATCCCAGGGCTTGATCTCTTGCCCGTCAAGGTCTATTAGCTTTGATAATCGCCTAACTCCTTTCTTGATATTATACGTATATGGTATTCTATGCAGTCTCCTCTTATCAAGTACTTGTCTATCCACAAGGCTACCTAGGTAATTGTATGGTTGTATTAGTGTCTTCCATAGAACTTCATAAGTTTCCCAATCAACATATTCCTTGAGTGGAACAATTATTCCTAAACCCTTGAAACCACTCAGATAAACAACGGGGTCCGCTCCATAACGTTCCTTTATGCTTCTAGCAAATTCGAGTCCTTTCCTAATAGCGTAATCGGGGTTCTCCTTGTTATCAAAATCATAGTATAGGTAAGGATAACCCTTTAAGTTGTTATCAATGTCATAAACTGCTATGCTGATATAGACGTTTTCCTTACCCTTCCACTCATATATGAATGGAACTCCTGAGGCATGGTCTAGGAAATGGTTTCTAGACATACCAGGCCTATCTTCCGTGAATGCTCCAATACTGTGAGCTAACTCCCTCAAAGAATCAAAATCCCTGAAAGGCCCAATAATCCATTTACGATAATATTCACTCATTTTCAACATTATCACCTAGAACCCAGTATTCGAGGCCAAAACGTTCATCAAAACCCCGTTTAAGTAGTCCTTGGTTCTCCATATCTTCGAGAATTGATTCGAGATTGTTCAAAGCCTTCTCACTATAGACAACGATGCCTTGTTTCATCATTTCCTCGAGTTTCTGGGCTATATAGTAAGTTGTTGTTGGTAGTTCTTTGTTGCTTTCCTTAATAATATGTATTATTGCGTCTCGTACTCCCATGATCTCTTTTTCACGATCTTTTGTAGTAAGTGTAGTAGGTGTAGTAAGTTTTTGGGAAACATAAGTGTTTTCTTTTCCATTAGGTCCCTGTCCAGATCCTTCTTGGTTTCCATTAGTCTTTTCTGATTCCTGTTTTTCAGAAAACTTACTACACTTACTACACCTACTACATTCATAGTGGTAACGACAAGCTAGATCACAGAATCTTACTACATCGATCTCATATACTTTTCTTGGACCAACTCCCTTTATTCGTTTAGACTGGCTTCTAAGACCCATTCTTCTTAATATTTTCCCTATTCTTTCCACGGGCCATTTCTTCTTTGCTTCCTTTTCCGTATATCCTTCATTATTCTGTAGTATATCAATGATCCTTTCCTGTAAATCGCTTGCAGTAAATTCTACTTTATCAATATCTTGTTTTTCAAATTGTTTTTCTATGGCTGCTAGAATCATTTTTTCTTCGCTATATAAGTTTTCTCTACGCTTATTGAGATCCTCTCTAGCATATTCTAGGACCGTGTTAAAGTGTTGTTCTCCGCCCAGATAAGCTGCTACTAGTATCGGGTACCAGATCTCATATTCCCTCCCAAAGAATAGATCCTTTACTCGCTCTCTAACCTTATCCATTGCTTCGATGAATTCGTTAGCTTTCAGTATTCTGAGAGCATATAGTTTTCTCCTAAGTTCCTCGAAGTCATGGGGTTCTGGATCACGACCTTCGGGATTAGGGTCTTTAGTTCTCTCCATGTTTATACGTATTGTCCTTTGCATAATAATCTCAGGTAATGGGTCAGTAAAAGCCATGATAACGGGGCCATAGGTTTCGAAAAGCTTTAAAACAAATGTTTCTCCACGAGCCTTCTCTATACGGGGGACCCTCAAACCTTTCTTATACCCAGCGGATATTATTTTCAATAACCGCTCATTAAGAGCAGATTCATCGATTCCAAGAGTAGGGCCATAGGCCTCAATGCTTCTATAAGTGGATGCCTCACTAGGATCAAGTACTACGAATCCATGTCTTGACATATAGGTGGTAGTTATCATTGCTCTTGTTTTACCCGATCCATAAGGGCCTAAGAAGAAAAGTCTTGGAGAAGTTGTAAAGAAGTCGTAGAAGTATGTGTATAAGATATAGGCAGCCACTACACTATAAAGCCTTTCATCCCATTCAAAACTTACATATTTCTTAAGCTCTCTAACAATTTCCTCGAATACGGTCTCGTAGTCTGGTGGTTCATATTCTCCATTAGCTATTTTTATGAGAGCCTCTGAATCCAACAATGTGGTAAGCTCGCTTGTCGCCTTACTCCCTTCCTCGATTTTTACGGGGTATTTATCAAATATTTTGATTAGTCCATCCTCTGGAACAACCAAGTATGTTTTAACTAGTTTATTGTCAAGATACTCTGATACTATCATAATTGGAGATATTGTCTTAATTTCTGCAATACCGCCTTTCTTTGTTGGAATCCTCTTTATACCATATACATAAGTGGTTTCAACGACCGCAAAGGTCCTTCTACCAAGTTTTATAACTCCTCCCGAAAGGTTTATCGAGTATCCATCACTAGCCATTATTAC
Source organism: Desulfurococcales archaeon (assembly GCA_027064845.1). Lineage (GTDB taxonomy): Archaea > Thermoproteota > Thermoprotei_A > Sulfolobales > Desulfurococcaceae > JAGHDU01. The sequence continues at coordinate 6,824 of JAMOPC010000430.1, forward strand.
GAATTCTCCGCTCGAAGTTTGAATAGTGGCTAATGGTTTTTCTTCGAAGAATCTCTGTATTTCAAGAGTAGTCTCTATTTCGTCTATTTTCATTTCCCATGATTTATACAGGGCATAAAGTTGCTCTGCAAATAACTCATAATTATTTCTTACAACTTCATCATCTATTTTTGATAGAAACTTCTTCAACAAATCTAGATTGATCTCTTTAAAGGGTTTGTAGGGTTTATAGGGTTGTTTTCTCCCCCTTATACCCACATAGAATGATATACTGGATTTGTTCTTCTTGAACACAAATACATAGTGGGCTCTCTTATCCTTTATCCATAATTGTTTATCGTCTATCCTAAAGACTTCCAGCTCAATATTGATTATTTGTGGGCGACTCATTGTTTATCACCTCTTTCTTTATAGCATTTCCATTTGAATGGGCAGTAGGTGCATAGTGGTGATGGTTCGGGTTTTGGTATGTGTTTCTTTTGTAGGGAGAAGTAGTAGTGGAAAGCTCTCTTTATTGTAGAATTCCATAACTGTTTATCGAATCTATGAGGAAATACTTCGACCTCCCCGTTTCTCGAGATGTATATCAAATAACCTTTCTCGGACCTATTCATAGCTAGATAAGAATTAAGCTGCATGACATGATTGGGATAAGGCTTCTTGGGGATCTTACTTGTGGTCTTTAACTCAAGAACAATGTCATTTTCAGGATTATAGAGATCAATATGGCCCACTAGTCGGAAGTATTTGAAATTCCAGGATACTTCTACCTCGCTAACCCATCCTTGGGAAGCAAGGTATTCCTGGAGCTGGCTATGTAACCCGTTACCAAAACTCATAATGATTAATGCGGCTTCACTAGGCTTTAACGGAGTTGTCCTCGTATAGTAGGCTTTCCTAAGACACCCTGCTATCTCGCTTACATGGATAACGTCATTGGTAAAATATACTCTCTGATTAGCAGCTAGACTCTGCCTAATCCAGTCATAAACAGTTGCCCTAGTAATTCTTAGAACACTCATTTCTCAAGACCCCTCCTAAGGTATTTTATTCTCCAGTAAGGACAGATCCCCAGCAAACTGCAGCCTGTTTCGATGCAGAAGTCTTCTCCCTTCTCGATCCTGCAGAATTGTTTTACTTTTGAGAATATATCGTGGTCCAGGAGATAGTGTATGGGCCTAGTATTGTTTAATCGCTTGGCTAATCCTAGTTTCTCGAGAAGCCTCAGTAAGCGACCCATAGAAGTAAGTGTATAATGGTCACATATTTTTAGGTGAATACATACATCCCGGGCCTTTACAACAATATGTTTTCTATATGGTAAAACCCGTAAAAGCTCCACGAATAAGGGGTAAACATTAAATATACTAGCAGTTATGCTAGTGTTTTTATCGAGGG
>JAMOPC010000431.1 GCA_027064845.1 Desulfurococcales archaeon
TGTTGAATGCCCATATGCTAGATTCAATATAAGATGGATGATTAGGAGACAAATCAATGAGTTAGAAGAAAAGTATCCCGGAACAAAATACTCGTTATTGAGAAGTTTGTTAAAGATCATATCAATATTGGAGAAGCATAAGGAGGAAGTCATACAGGGAGAAATAAAAACGTGTAAAGTATGTGGGGAACCATCTGCTCATGAAATATGTAGAGCATGCCTTTATAGATACGAGTTAGGGATCATGGGTGATGAAGAAAGGAAAAAGATAGAAGAAATACTAAGCAGTGGCTTGAAGAGAAAAAGCAACTCTACTTCTTCTCAATAACTACGGTTCTAACAGCAGGAAACACTACGTATACAATTTCACCGACTCCATATTCTTCCTGAGCCTCAACACGGAATACGAGGCCTTCTTTTATCTCAACACGGTAATCAAATATTTCTCCAAGATAAGTTTTCCTAATGACCTTACCTTTCAAGATATTAATGTATTGATCAGACTTTTCAGGCTTATTAGACATGATCTTGATATAATTAGGCCTAATCCCGATTATTACGCGTCCTTTTTCCTTAATCCTCTTAGTATATGCTTTAAGATAAAGATCTTCACTTATTCTTATAGTAGCATAACCTTTCTCGTCTATTTCCTCCAAATAACCTTCAATGAAATTAATTTTCCCAATAAAGTCGGCTACAAAAGTATTTGCTGGTTCCTCATATATTTCTCTGGGAGTCCCGATCTGCATTATTCGGCCAGCATTCATAACAGCTATCCTATCTGATAATGCAAGTGCTTCTGCTTGATCATGGGTAACATATACTGCTGTAATTCTCAGTTTTTTCTGCAATTCTCTCAATTCAAACCTCATTTCTTCTCTAAGCTTTGCATCCAGGTTGCTTAATGGCTCGTCCAATAGGAGTACTTTGGGTTGAACAGCAAGTGCTCTTGCAAGTGCTACTCTCTGTTGTTGCCCACCACTAAGCTGATGAGGATAACGATCTCTAAGCTCATACAATTTAACCAATTCTAAAGCCTCCTTTACTCGCTTATCTATTTCGTCTCTTGGTAATCCTCTTGCTCGTAAAGGAAAAGCCACGTTTTCATATACTGTCATGTGAGGCCATAACGCGTAGTTCTGAAAAACCATACCCATGCCTCGTTGTTCTGGAGGAAGTCTCGTAATATCTTTTTCTCCCAATAATACTCTTCCTTCATCAGGCATTGTTAAACCAGCAATAATTCTTAAAGTTGTAGTTTTACCACAACCACTTGGTCCAAGGAGGCTTAAAATTTCCCCATTCATTACTTTAAACGATACTTTATTTACAGCTATTACTTTTCCATATTTTTTAGTTATTTTATCAACTATTAAATCGGGCAATTCGAATACCCTAGTATTTGGATTCTATTATATTCTAGGTGTTTTGACTCATATATTTCTAGACTAAACATAATTTTTTATACTTGTCCAATATAACAATATAGTATATAGAAGTATATA
>JAMOPC010000432.1 GCA_027064845.1 Desulfurococcales archaeon
TAGTAAACCGGCTAGTGCGCCAATATGTCCGAGAGCAATGTATCCTACAGGAATGGTTACAGCAGCCATAGCTAAGTTGCCTACCCATGACTTAGTCCTCTTATTGTATAGCATGTTCCTAACTATTCCCGTGACTCCGTCTCCAAAAGCCATAAATGCTACAGGTATTACACCATACCACCAGTTCTTGAATATTAGCCAACCGAGTGTAACTATTACTCCCCACATGATACAGAAGTTTACCTCATACATGTTATCCTCTGTCTGAAACCAGTACATCAGTTTATTTTGTTTATGCGGCAGATAAGTGGCTATTGCAAGTATTGCTGATAGAATAGCTGGCAGTAATGGTGTAGAGTAGATATAGGGTACTAAGATAACCACTAACCCGCCAGCAAGGATGTGTATGATTTTACGATTATAATATACAGCTTTGATATGGCTAAGCCCCTTCTTCCTCATATAGTTGTACAAAGTCTTTGTAATTGGGTGGACTACTATTATAACCCATATAAATAATATGATAGTCCACACAGCCTCCATAACCAGATCCATGGTATGCACCTAAAACATACAGTAACATTAAAAAATATGAGGATAGAAGGGATATATAAAAGGTATGAAAAAACTTATTATACCTATATATGGTATAGCGTATAGGATATTATATTTATATTATCATTGTGTACAATTTATTTCTGTAACACTATTGCTCTCTATGTAGACAGGGTTAATGATTGTTCCATCCATAGTAGTTACTCTTGCCTCTCCCTTAATCGTGCCGTCAATCATTATACATGTTCCTACTGGAAGATTTTCTTCAACGCTTCTCGACACGCCTACTAGGATTCTTCTATTCGTGTCTAATGGATTGTTTAGTAAATCGTCTTTGCTACCTAGAAATACTTCTAGACCAACTACATCATTTGTTCCACTAATATTTATCGCGTTGAAGTAGAAACCATTAACTCTTACATGGTCTCCTGTATAATCAGTTGGGTTGTCTACAACTGTTGAGAAATTCTCATTAGTCCACGTATCTGTTTCTCCGATCTTGATTTCTATTCCTTTATCACTAATGATATTAGTGATAGTTTCTGGGAACATGAACAGATATAATCCAATAAGGATAATTGCTAATATTAATACTGCTTTATACATATTGTTTTTCTCCGCAGGTTAGAAATAAACCAGCGTATTAGAAGATGTGAATACTACTTTATAAATACTATATTATTCTTCTTTCGATTTCATGGATTCGTGATGATGAGTATTAATAATCGATTATTTGAATAAGTAATTCACTGGATGATGAGGGCTGTACTCTCGGATATGTGAAGATACCTTTAAGTTCTGACAATTCCTTGTTAAAACAGTATTTGTGCGAATAATTGCTCCGAGGATGAATGGTTGCGGGAATACAAGTATTTATTGGCATTAATTGGTACTGTGGTTTTCTGGGGTAGTAGTTTCCCTGCTATAAAGTACTTGATGAACATTATTAG
>JAMOPC010000433.1 GCA_027064845.1 Desulfurococcales archaeon
CCCACTCCTCCAGCAATACCAGCTACTAAAGGTCCCTTAAGCAAGGCTGCTAAATATATTATTGACTCGCCCAAATTGAAGTAGCCACCAGTTGCAGGCTGATATATCTGTACAGCGATAGTTACAACATATACAGCAACCGTATAGATCACTATATCTACTATGCTATAATTCTTACTCTTAAACATAAGCATCACCATGGAGAAAAATTAATTCAAGTAGAATATAAAGATAATTCTTTAAGAAGAGCTTTAATATAAATCTATTTATTCGCTAAGTAGTATCTCTTTAAGCCCTCAACTATTGTTGATCGTATTAGTCCCTTCTTTTCGAGATCGTGTAAATGCTGATAAACCGCTTGAACGGATATTTTTATGCCTAGTCTTTTCCATATTTCATAGCCTGTTAATCCGGGATTTTGCTTAATAATGTTCAATATGATCGACTTAGTGGATCCTGGAAAAATATTTGTTCTAATCCTCCTAGCCTCAACGTATGGGCTAGGTCCTTTTAATCCATGACCAGTAAGTAGGATTACTGTATAGTCTTCAACACCTGTTTTCAAAGCACCAGCCAGAGCTACTGCCGAGGATGGTTCTACAAATAATCCTTCTCTTCTAGCTAGGTTCTTTGCTGCTTCCAATACCTCTCTCTTACTAACAACAATTGTCTCGCCATGTTTTTCCAGAATCTCGATTACTTTGTCCATTATAACTGGCTTCTTATATGCTAGTCCAGGTAATGGCTCCTCTGAACATTTTGTCTTTATACCGAGATATGAGGAGTAAATAGGGTTTCCACAAGTCTCTACTCCTACTAATTTAGGGAATCGATCTATAATGTTGTTTCTTATCATTTCTTCTAATCCATGATATATGCTTAGAAGTGTTAAACCACTACCTAGTGGTAGTATTACTCTATTGGGGGTTCTACCTAATTGGTCTATTATTTCGTATATTATGGTCTTCAAGCCCTCCATAGACAATATATTATGAATACTGGAGGCATCATATAGGTTCTGTTTTCTAGCTCTTATTTCGACATACTCTAAGAGATTGTCTAGGTAATCATTTTTTATGATAACGTTTGCACCATATGCTTTCATTAATAGTATTTTTTCTTCATCGGTCCACGACGGGACATAAACAGTTACTGGTAGCCCTGCTCTCGACGCGTATGCCGAAACGCTAGCCCCCATGTTACCATCACTAGCTAGTATTACTCTCCTAACTCCTATGCTCAAGGCATCACTAATAATCAACGCAGCTGCTCTGTCGCGGAAACTCCCTGTAGGGTTACGTCCTTCGTCCTTGAAATAAACAAGTGTGTCCTTGAATAAATTAAGACTCTTAACGAGTGGTGTAAGTCCTTCCCCAAGACTAATCATGATCTTGGGTTTAGGCAATATGTTTTTATAGACCCAAATACCTTCCTCAGCAATGTCTTTCTTTAATTTATATTCATGGATCACATCCGTTAAACAGCCACAAGCAGGACATTTGAATCCTCGAAAAGAACTACTCTCATACCCACAACAAGGACACTTAATACTTATGACCAAGTTTCTCATTCCTAGAGAAATCTCTTTACTGAATCATCCATTATCTTGTTCCCCCGTATAAAAATAATATTAAGAAAAGAAGGAATGATGATATTACTCTATTGGTAGGTGGAGGGTTTCTTTTACTGTTCTGAATATAATGCTTGTTCTTGTATGAATTATACCTGGATTGCTTAGTAAGTTTTTCACAAACGAGTCTAGTTCTTCTATTGTCTTGAACGCTGCAATTACTGCTATATCGTATTCACCGGTTATATCATATACTGCTTGTACATGAGGGTTCTCTGCTATCATTCTCTCGACATTAACTATTTCTTTACCAACAGCGTTTACAAGGATCAATGCTTTTATCTGATATCCGAGTTTTCTATAATCAATAGATGTAGTGTAGCATCTGATAACTCCTAGCTTTTCCAGTCTTTTAACCCTATCATAGATTGTTGATACTGGTTTCCCTAGTTTTGTCGCTAATTCTCTAAAGCTTATTCTTGAATTATACTTTAGATATTCTAGTATCTGCTTATCTAGTTTATCTAAGTGAATGCTTTCCGACACGGTTCTTGTCCCTCACTAATACTTTCTGTAAAATACATGAATACTTATGGAAAATATTTAAATTTTGTTCTAGTCTTACTGCTACATGTTTATATGTGTTTCTCAAGAACGGTGATGAAGAGATTGTATATGAATATATACTTCACTGATCTACTAGGAGTTTTTAGAAATACTTCCATAAGAGTCGAGAACACAAATGATCTAAATATTATGGATATTAAGATAATGTTTGATGGTAGCAGTGTTCATGGATTCTCTGATATAAGTTATAGCGATTTCTATCTTATCCCTATAATGAACAAAACCTTCAAGATCCCGTGGGAAAGAGATGTTATTGGATGCATTGCAGGAGTATATACTCCAGAGATGACTAGGCATTCATATGATCCACGGTTAATTCTAGAAAAAACAACTAATTATTTCAGAGAAAAAGGATACGAAGCTATTGTTGGGGTTGAAATGGAGTTCTTCATACTCAAGAACATAGAGTATAGTATCTCTAATAATAAGCAATTCCTAGAAATAGTCTCTGAAGAATCCAATAAGGACTTTATTATTCCGTTTAGACAGGGTTATCATCTTGTTGAGTCTTTGGATAAAGTAGCTCCTATTAGGAGAAAAATTATGGATTCCTTGGCTGAGGCCGGTTTCCATACAGTAAAGAATCATCACGAAGTAGCAAGTAATGGTCAAGTAGAAATAACTAGTAAGTCTATGAATCCAGTAGATCTGGGCGATTTTATACAGATATTCAAATTTTTTGCTAAGAAAATAGCTGCTCTAAACGATCATATGGCTATTTTCTTGGCCAAGCCTTTTCCATGGGATAATGGTAGTGGTATGCATATCCATGTAAGCCTATGGAAGAATGGAAAGAACATATTTTACGATCCTAATGGTGAAAAAGGTCTTAGCAAATATGCTAGGTACTTCATAGGTGGTTTAATTAAGCATGGAAAAAGCTTATCAGCAATAGTGTCGCCCACTATTAATAGTTATAGGAGGCTAGTACCAGGATATGAAGCACCTGTATTACTTACATGGGGTTATGGTAATAGGAGCACAGCTGTGAGAGTACCAGTAGTAAATAATTCTCCAGATAAGATAAGGATTGAGTATAGACCTCCGGATCCAACAGCTAATCCCTACTTAGCATTATCAGCTATATTGTTAGCAGGTCTTGATGGTATAGAGAAAAGAATAGACCCGGGTGAGCCACTGAGAACTAATGCCTATAGACTGAGCCCCGAAGAAGTAAGACGTAGGGGCATAGAATATATTCCATCAAGTTTATCGGAAGCTCTAAACGAGCTTGAAAACGATAATGATTATCTTAGACAGATATGGGGGAAAGAAGTATTAGAGAAATATATCGAGTTAAAGAGGAAGGAGATCAAGATATTACAGCCTATTCCTTCGCCAGCAGAGTTTCTATACTATAATGTTCTCTAGAAACATAGCAGTATCTAAATAATTTTTATATATTTTGTTTCTCTATCTTTTGAATAGGTGTTCCCGAGAATTGGACCATAGGAGTTCAAGAGAGATTATTGGAAAAGTAGTTGTTCTTATCCTTATCTTCTATTTATCATCAATACTCATAGGATACTTAGAGGGAACGGGAATTATTGTTACATATAAAGACATTGTTATGACGAAGCCAGAGAGACTTAATATATCAGAGTTCCAATACGCTGAAGCAGTATTTGTTTCTGGAACATGTTATTCTAAAGAGCCATTTAACGGTACTATGGTCTTCCCTGAACCACCAATTGTAGAGGGTAATATTAATTGTAGTCTCAATATGAGTCAGGGAGGATATGTTTGTTGTGGAGAAGGGTATATCTATGTATGGAACTTTACATGCACTGATACACTAAAAAGAGATCACCCGGTCTCTAATCATTACTATATGGGTGTTCCAGGCGATCCAGTGGTAGTTGCTATAATGAATTCTTATCTAGCTGATGCAGTTATTGTTTTTGCGTTTATCTTATCGATAGTATTTGGGTCTAAGATATACTCGTATGGGAAAACGTATTTCCTAACGTTGTTCTTCTCTCCAATAATCTCTTATGTGGTGGCTTATGCCAAGGCTTCTGAAATGGATATTATGAAGGATATTCTTCGAGCGAAAGCTGTTTATCTACCTATAGGTATGTATGTTGGCTTATTGGTTTCGCCACTTGTTGTTGCATTAGCTTCTTCCTTAAAGAAACGGTTTAAGAAAGAATCTTATTAGCATGGGTAGTTTTTAATTAGTTGTATACTTGAATATACCATATAGTGTTA
>JAMOPC010000434.1 GCA_027064845.1 Desulfurococcales archaeon
ATGACTATTAAGGATAGAATACTATATGTTGCCGAAAGTATTGTCGGACCTAAACTGGCGAGGAAGCTACTGAAAGAATTTAAGACTTTGAAAAATATCGCTAATGCTAGTATTAGGGAATTAATGACTGTTGAAGGAATTGGCGAGAAGAGAGCTAAAGAAATATATTTAATATTCAATACCGTATGGAGTGAGGAGGATTGAATATCTCATTATACGATTTATTATTCATAACATTATCAGCAATGTTATCATTTATCATAACATATACTTCTCTCAAATTATGGATTAAGAGAGCTATAGAAATAGGATTTGTAGGAGAAGATATGAATAAGCCTTCGCGTGTAAAAGTGGCTGAAGGAGGTGGGGTGTGGGTTTCTCTAAGTGTTGCTTTCGGATTACTTTTTTATATAGCATTGAATATTTACTTGCTAAACAGGTTCACTAATGCTTTGGAATTAATGGCTTTATCTTTAATGCTTATTCTTGCAAGTTTTTTGGGGTTTCTCGATGATATTCTTGGATGGAAGAAGGGTCTGCACCCAATTTATAGAATATTATTGATGGTGCCCTTAGCAATACCGATGGTTGTTATAAAAGCTGGTTATTCGACAATGGCCATACCCCTTATTGGTAGATTTGATTTCGGAGTTCTTTATCCATTAATCCTTGTACCTATCGGTATTCTTGGAGCGGCTAATGCCTTTAACATGATTGCGGGTTACAATGGTTTAGAAGCAACAATGGGTATACAGCTTTTATTCTTTACATCGATCTACACCTATATGAAGGGGCTTCGTCCAAGTTTCGAAGCGGCTATAATCATGTTGGCAGCCATTATAGGTTTTCTTATTTATAACTGGTACCCTGCGAGAATTTTTCCAGGTAATTCGTTTACTTATGGTGTTGGAGCATATTATGCAAGCATAGTAGTGATTGGCAATTTTGAAAAATTTGGAGTACTTCTCTTTTCACTCTACTTTGTTGAACTATTTTTATTCATAAGGGGTTTATTGAATGGTGTATACAAAGAGAACTATGGTAAAGTACTCCCGGATGGTACACTCGATTTACCTTACGAGAAAATATATAGTTTAACTCATTTCGCGATCAAGATCCAAAAGATTCTTCGTGGAAAAGCAACTGAGAAAGGAGTTGTTATAGTTCTCAACATCTTGCAGTTCATGATAGGGATCATATCATTGTTTCTTGTACAGTTAATTTAAGCTAAACCCTGTTCTTTTAAATAGTAAGTATAGTAAGATAATGATTATTATTAGTATGAGGATTATGAATACTATCTCATTAAATACAAGTTTTAATACATTAGGTGTTTTTATTGCTGGATATATTTTGAGCATTATGTCTTCTTTAACGTGATGTAAGTATATTGTTAGAATAACTATGTTTCCTCGCTTTTCAACCATGTAACCATCATTAATGTTTTCGGAGGAGGAAATTTCTTTGAGAAGAGTTTTGTTCTTGTAAACTGCTCCTATATCCTTATATGGTAAGTAGAAAATGTATTTTTCAATGCTATTCGCTGGAGCATGTACTTCGAGATATGTGTATTTGTTTTTGATATTAATTCTACTTATAATTGGTTGATTAAAATGATATCTGTTTGTAGGATCATATATCGAGGGATAAGTTGGTACAACTCTATCAATTGTTATTGGTTTTGAGTAAGCTACTTCGGTTCCATTAATACTTATTATTGTTATGAACTTTGTCTTATTAATTGTTAATTCTATTTTTGTTCCTAACTCTATGATTACCTGGTTTTCATATACTTTCGTAATCGATGGGACTACTTTGTAGTAAACCCATGTGTTGCCGCTGTAGTTGTACATCATCGATGTATTTTTCTCTACATCGATCATTATATCAGCCCCGAGATTATGGAGGTGGTATCCAGTACTAGTATTTCCGTCAATGTCTATTAGGATCCTTGTCGTAGGTGTTGTTGTTAATTGTTGAGTAATATAATTTATGTATAAGTAGAGCTCATTTGGAAAAGTTGCAATGTAACCTATTTTCTTGAAGAATCTTGTTTCGTCTAATGACGCATTCATAAAAACATATGTTAGGTCAGCTTGACCGTCTAAGAGTGGTTTTAGAGACAGCTCGGTTTTTGGCTTGATAATTATTTTGTCTTTTTGATAAACACTAATGTTTCCTAATATGAATACTCTATAGGATGCATTTTTTGATCGATCTATGACTGGTTCTGTGATTGGAGGACCTGTTTCATAAACGTTTAATGGATATATTGCTTCACCCCAAGAGTAAACATCTATTGGGGCAAAGCTCCATCCTTTTAGCCCAAGTATTCTAGCCATATAGTAGGCGTAAACAGCGTTATGGATGTGACTTGCGTCGGCATAGCTTAGAGCTATTGTTTTGTTCAATGTCTTGTTTTGTTTTAGGAAATAATATTTTGTTAATCCATTGACCCATATGTATGGGTTTTTAAGGGTTGAGTTGTCTATTGTGTAAAAGTTCTTATCGATCGTGTAGGTATTGTTTGAATATATGGCTACGAAGTCTTCCCATAAATAATAATCTCCTAAATAAGCGTATGCACGAACTCCATTTATGAATACTTTAAGTCCAATACTATGAGCATATCTGGTTATGTTTTTTAAGGCTTTATTGAAGAGTTTCAAGTACTCATTATTAGGATCTGTTGTTCCAAAATACCCGGGATCACACTCATCTAGGAAAATACCTGTAACTAGTCCTTTATACTTAGTAATCCATTCCTCGATATTCTTTACGAATACTGAATAGTTTATTTCTCCGCTTACTACCTTATTATAGTAAGATCCTAGTCCAATAGGGTTGTCTGAATCATCATGTAGATATGCATATACCTCAATACCTCTCCTCATTGCTTCCTTGATTATTTGGTGATCTGGCCCATTTGGAAAAATCCTATATGATCCGTCCACTACGAGTATATCGATATTGTAGTCAAGAATATTAGATGTGTTTAACCAGCCATAATAGAAAACAACGAGCTTGAACCCGCTAGTATTTTTCTCAAATACTTCACTTATTACCTGGTTTGTAAGAACATGATTTGGACTATGCAGTGAATTGAGCAATAATACGGTGATTAATACTAGTAGTGTTAATGTATCTCGGAGCAATTTTCGATTAACCTATACACTATCTTAGATCACGCTTGGGAAGTTTATTCCTTGTACTGGGTTCTCGGGATATCCCTCAATAAAAAGTTCTGCTGCTCTGACTCCGCTGGCTATTATGGGTCCTATGTCTGGAAACGGTATATAAGCACCGTTTGTATGTATAGCGGCTATTCCAGCTACTATTATTCCTGGGAAAACCCATGTTGTTTTATGCACTACATCATCCGATCCAGGGATCTGCGGGCCTGCTCCTTGTATAAGTATGCTAGTCTTTAATCTATCTATGAGATTATTTACTATGTACGCATTTGGTGATGCATCTATTATTCCCTTGGATAAGATATATGTTTTAT
>JAMOPC010000435.1 GCA_027064845.1 Desulfurococcales archaeon
TGCAAATGATATTCCAAGACCCGTATGGTAGTTTGAATCCTAGATATACTATTTATAAAATACTTGAGGAACCCCTAATAATACACAAAATTGGAAGCACTAAGGAGGAGAGATACGATATAGTAGCTAGAGCATTAGAAGCTGTAAAACTAACACCTCCCGAGGAATTTATGGAGAGATACCCTCACATGTTGTCGGGAGGGCAAAGACAACGTGTAGTCATAGCTAGAGCACTGATCCTCCATCCAAAATTCATTGTCGCCGATGAACCTGTATCAATGCTAGATGTATCAATCAGAGCTGAAATACTAGAATTAATGATGGAGCTAAAGCAGAAGATGAACCTTACATACATATTCATAACACATGATTTGGCAGTAGCTAGATACATTACAAATAAAATAGCTATAATGTATCTGGGCAAAATAGTAGAAATGGGAGAAACACGTAGGATACTCGAAAATCCATTACATCCATATACTAAAGCATTAATTGAAGCAATTCCAGAACCAGACCCGAGTAATAGGCATAAAATAAGACAAATACCAATCAAGGGAGAAGTACCTAGTGCCGTAAATATTCCGCCAGGATGCAGGTTCCACCCGAGATGTATAAAATACGACGAGCATCCTGAATTACAAAAATATTGCAAAACTGTTGAACCACCACTAATAGAAATTGAGAAAAATCACTGGGTATCATGTTGGTTATATGGAAACCCTGAAGAAATAATCAAGGCTATTAGAAAATGAGTTCAGATATTTTTCTTACGCTGATCTTTAATACCAATATTTTGTATAAGCTGATTAATACAAGCATATAACCAATTATAGCAAAAATAAAAGCTGGCAAAATTAAGAGATTAAGAGGTTTATATGTTTTTTCGATCCTATACTCATAGTTAATATCCCCTTTAACGTAAGTAACATTACAAATTGCTATGCCAGGTATGGTTATAGTCTTCTCCTTGGTAAAAGTTGAGTTATATACAATTATCTTATTACAACAATTAAGGATCAAAATTCCTTCATTATAAAATGATAATATCGTTTTATAAGAAGTACTATTTATGTATGAGCTAATTGCATATAAGTTTACTGGAATATGATTGGTATTTTCATCAATAATCCCTTCCTCATCAAATATAGTTTGAGTAGCTACGTATAAATCGGTAATATAAATCATCAAAAAGGATGAGATAGCTATAATGCCACCAATTATAGCAACAAATATTTCTCCTTTATTAGATTTATTTATCATATCATTCATTATTTTCTCCTGCAAAATTTATTTATATCTTTTACCTAGGGAGAATTTTGTATGGACATAATTATTTCCTGATATATATCTATAAAAACTTTTTTAAGGAATAGCTGTCTTAAAGATTTAACAGAAGCATAACCTGTCATAGATCTAAATCGGGGGGTGTATTGTTGTGAACTATAAGTTATTATTTGGACTCCTGGCATTAGTAGTTGTGTTGTTATCATCAATATCTCCTATATCATTGGCTCAATCGACAAAAGGGCAACCTGTAACTGAGATCGTTTGGACTGCATCCACGCAACCAGAGCCTGCTCTATTGCAAGTTGCTCAAGGTAAAGCTGATATATTCGCTCACTCGGTACCACTATATAGGTACGAGGCAATTGATCCGCAATATCGTCAGAACCTTAGGTTGATTAGATCTGCATCTACATATACAGATCTAGCATTAAACCCAGCAGCCAACGTAATTGATCCTAATGCTCCTGGAGTAGTTGAGCTTGTAGATCAAAACTTGACAGGTAGACAAATACCAGGATTATTGGTTTGGGATCCTCCAACGAATTGGGTTAATTGGACAGATCTTGGAAGCACTATTCCTTGGAGCAAGGTACACTTTAACCCATGGGCTATTCGTGAAATGAGATTCGCACTAAATTTCCTAATTGACAGAGACCTTTTAGTGAGAAAAATTTTCCATGGCAGTGCAGGTACAGCGCTAGGAGCAATTAGGCCCAGTCATCCGTGGTATGACAAGGCAAAGAAAATATACGAAGAGCTTGGTTTAACACCAACTGGTGACAAAGAAAAGGCGCAGCAGATGTTCTTTGATGCTTTAAAGAAGATTAGACAGGTCTACCAAAAATATGGAATGGATCTACAGCTAAGAGATTATTCTGACGCTCCTGCTGGTAAATGGTTAGTATTTGTAAAGCCAGATGGTAGTGAGGAAATTGTTACTGTGCATTTTGTAATACGTGTTGAGGATGAAAGACTCTATATTGGTAGACAAATCGCTGATTGGATCGAAAAATACTTTTACATAAAAGTTAATAGAATTGAGAAAGAAAGAAGCATAGTAACACCAGTAATCTATGGTGCCAACCCAGTACAAACTAGTACCGCATTGGGCGGTGTGGTATGGAGTATGTATACTGAAGGATGGGTATCTATGGGTGAAGATATTGATGTATATGCAAGATATGATGTAGCGTTCTTCTATGCTCCTCTGAGGGGTTATGGACCAAACCATCGTATCACAGACTATTGGTACTGGTTTAATAAGACAATGTACGAACTTGGAATAGATCTATATTATGGTACCTATACAAAAGAGACAGTAAATAAACTATTTGCCAATATCGCATGGATGTTAAAGGCTGGCATAGAGCAATCAATAAGGGTATTCCTCACCGAGAACTATGAATACACAGCTGTCAATAAAGATAGAGTCGTATCTTTAATTCCAGGGAGAGCAAGTGGGTTCTGGACACCATGGGCTCTAAGAACAATTACAACAACAGATGGCAAGTTATCAATAATCGAGCTTTCATCTACTGGAGCACTATTCATGAGTCCATGGAACAATGTATTAGGATTTACAGATGTTTACAGCGAATTAATGGGTAGACAGGTAAGAGATTTCGCCTTTTACAGCAGGCCAGATAATGGTATGCCTCAGCCAATACGTGTTGAAAGCTATATGGTAGAACGTGGAAACTTCACAATACCAAGTGATGCATACGTTTATGATCCCGTACAAGACAAATGGATTCATCCAAAAGAACTAACCGATCAAGTCGCCGAATATTTTTATGGTAAAAAACCGTCAACGGCGCCAGTAAAGGTTGTATTAAACTATAAACTCGGTAAATTCCACGATGGAACAGACATCACAATGGCAGACATATTATATATGTTTGGATTCTACTGGGAGTGGGCATTTGATGATTCACAAGTCACTAACAAGACAGATCCGTACTATGACCCGGAGATAGACTCTGCTATGTCATATTTCTTGAGTACAATATACGGTATTAAAGTAATTAACGAGACAGCTATAGAGATCTATACACCATATGATGATATATACGATGTATTAGTAGCTTCTACTGTTGCAATGTGGGCAGACATGCCGTGGGATGTTATGGCTGCAGCTGAATACTTGGTTACAAACAGAATTACACCACCAGGATCTAACTATCCATTTGGTTGGACCGATCGTGAAGGTGAATGTGTCGGTATTAGCTTTATAGATCCCGATCATACTGTAAAAGTTAAGGAGGCATTACAAACTCTGCAGTCACAGAACTACGTACCTCCATATATTACGACATTCCCAGGTATAACTGTTGATGATGTATCGACAAGATATAGTAGAGCAATAGAGTTTATAGATACTTATGGTCATTCAATGATCAGCAACGGTCCATACTATGTTGAATCTTACGATCCTAGCACAAACAAATTGGTGATGAAATATTTTGAACCATATGATGAGGTTTATCCGAGAGGATACTGGACAATGAAGTTCAAGGTAGTTGTACCACAACTAGTGGATGTAAAAGTTCCAGATATTGTTATTGGTGCATTTGATGCTGAGATAACAGTAAAGTTATTACAGACAGCACCAGAGTATAAAGAATTATCAGCAACAGGTTTCAAAATATTTGCATCGATCTATAGGCCTGAGGAGACTGGTATTGTAAAGATCGGTGACGTTCCTGAAAATGCTATTATAGAGGTTGGTGGCGGTACTTATAAGATTAGATTTGGCAATGAATTAGTAGCACAATTCTTTAATGAAACTGGAACATACTATTTAGTATTAGTTATACAGCATCCAGAATCAGGAACAACATTAGTAAGGACGTTGGAATTAACAGTAATTGCTCTCACGCAAACTACAACTACGACTACCACAACACCTCCTCCAACTGGTACAGAGACTACAACACCTCCAGGAGCAACAAAAACTACAACTGTAACTGAGACCATTATAGAAAAAACCACAGTAACTGAAAAGAAAACAGTTACTGAGACCAGCCCAATTACTACAACAGTAATGGTGACTAACTGGGCAGTTACAGCAGTAGTAGGTATAGTAGGGCTTGTAATTGGTATACTAGTAATGTACTTTGCAAGACCAAGAAAACCCTAGATACAAAAATAAGCTTTTCATTTAAATTAAAACTAAATCTTTTTTTAAATATTTGTACGTTGTAAACACATAAGCTAATATATAATTTAGGTAAAACCTTAAGTTTATAAGCCATATAGAATGTTAACATACAAACAGGGTCAGGAGAGTGCCACTGATGGCGGCTGGTATCGGTAAAGTAATAGCTACTACGATTGTAAATATGTTAATTGTTCTTATAATAGTTGCTTTGGTAATGTCCACTATTTTCGTGATTCAGGCTGACACTTATCTTAAGGGTTTAGCAAAAGAAATGTATAACTTAAGGGCAAGACAGGTAGAACAACAATTAGCAAGAGCTGGTGTATCAAAGGAACAAATCCGGCAAAAGCTGGAGTTATTGAACAAAACTATATGGGAAAGTCTGGGTTTAACTAGACCGATACATGAGAGGATATTAATATATGCGTGGAATGCAATTACATTTAATTTTACTGCATTTCCCATAAGACAGGGAGTAAGATATCCTGGAGGAGGAAACAATGCAGGAGAAGTTGTATTAAACGCACTGAAAGCTACGGCAATATTATTTACTACAGCAACTATTATTGTTTTAATTATTGCCATATTAATAGGTCTACAAGTAGCCAAGCGTGCAGGGAGTGTTCTTGATAGAATAATTATTGGGATAGCCTTGTTGTCAAACAGTTTACCGATGTGGTGGGTTGGAATATTAATGTTATTGATATTCTCATACCATTTAGGAATATTTCCATATGCAGCTAAGGAAGTGTACGCCGCGCTATCAAACTTAGATCCGCATTCTCCTTTCTATATATTTGATTACATAAAGACTTGGCTATATTATATGGCTTTACCGCTAATTACAATAATACTAGTTTCCTTCGGTGGTAGCTCTTATATTGTTAGAAACATAGTATTAGGAACTCTTAGAGAAGACTTTGTAATGGTTGCTAGAGCTAAAGGATTGCCTGAAAGAATAGTTCTATATAAGCATGTATTGAGGGCCGCTAGTCCCCCGATTGTAACTATGACAGCATTATCTTTAGTAAATTCGCTCAGTGGTGCTATAATTACTGAAACTGTGTTTCAGTGGCCAGGAATGGGCATGACTTATTGGATCGCAATACAAAATGGTGATACTGGAGTAGTGATGGCAAATACATGGATTACGACATTTCTTTTCATCGTAGTTATATTCACGTTGGATTTTATTTATATGCTCTTGGATCCACGTGTAAGAGTTGGTAAGAGGCAGACATAAGGTGGTCGATTATGCCAATTTCTGGTTCAATTAAGGAATTCTGGTATGAAATAAGAAGTCAAAAAATAGGTATCCTGGGATTATTGTTACTGATGTTTCTGACAGCTCTAGTAGTATTATTTCCTGTTATTGCTAATCCTGCTGATATAGATAATTGGTACAATAATGAATATTGGCAGGAAAGAATGCTGCCAAAACTAGCTCCTCCGGCATGGGCTAATTCATTTGATCCTAAACCCTACCCGATAACACATGACATTCCTAAAAAAGATATAAAGCTTACAATAAAAAAATACAACCTAATAACATTCGATGGATACATTAAATATATGAACGATACAGGAAAGACTCAACAAATTATACAACAATATAAGGAAAAATATGGCATTACGCTAACAAGGGAACAGCTCCAAAAAATTCTTCAAGTACTATGGCAAAAATCAATTAAGCAAGGTCAAGTTGGTGAATATGTGTTTGTAAATCTAACATATAAATTCAACATAGACTCTGGCAAACCTCCAAAAGACATTGCATTAAGATTAAGGCTAAATTTAGGAAACATAATCTATAACGATCTAAAGCAGGGTATAGGAGTGTATTTAAAACGACCAGACAATGTTATTGTTTCACTTATACCAGGTTATGATTATCCAGATAATCCATATGATATCAATGAATATGCTGAACTAGGTAATAAAGAAATACTAGACCTAATGAAAATACCATATACATATGTAAGTGTAGGTAATGAAACAAGAATAATGATAAAGAACGATACTGATTGGTTCTTTTTCTTTACAGAATATTCTAGCTCATTAAGAAACTTCGAAGAAGGTCTTGGATTAGTAAGTGTTTTAGAACCAATTACGGAAAAGATTGGAATTAAAATATTGCCTGGACAAGCGATCGATTTTATGAAAATACTATTTTCAAAACCTTCGCCAGAAGGAGTTACAGGTGAAGTGGATGTATTAAAAGGTACATATGAGTTAGAGATTTTATTTCTAATAAGGATTAAGCCCAATGATATTGACAAGGTTAACATTACTATCACTCCAATCAAAGCGAGAATAATGGGGGCATATGGACTCTTTGGCACTGACAAGGATGGAAGAGATCTATGGCCAGCTCTTATATATGGTGTTAGATGGGCTCTATTAATTGGACTTATAACGGCGTTTGGCTCAGTTATGATCGGGGTAATATATGGTATGACATCGGGATATTTTGGGGGATATGTTGATGTTATAATGCAGAGGATAGCACAGGTTATCTATTCACTTCCAGTACTTCCGCTGTTGATATTGCTAGCATACTTTGTAAGTAGAAGCATATGGATACTAGTGACATTATTAATAGCATTTGGGTGGGTAGGATTACAGTTCACGGTTCGTTCAATGGTTCTCCAAATAAGAGAACAACCATACATTGAAGCCGCCAAGGCGCTTGGTGCCTCCAACGCTAGAATATTATTCAAGTATGTATTTCCTCAGCTCTTACCATATGCTTTTGCTTCTATGGCTCTAAGCGTACCGGGGGCGATACTAACTGAGGCTGGTTTAAGCTTTTTAGGTCTTGGTGATCCAGCACTTGTGACATGGGGTAAGATACTTGACGAAGCACATCGCGGAGGAGCAGTATTAGCAAATGCATGGTGGTGGATACTACCACCAGGACTAATGATTGCTGTAACTGCATTAACATTCGTAATGATCGGAATGGCTCTAGAAAAGATAGTAGAGCCTAGATTGAGAACGAGATGAGACTAATTATAAAATAAGATTTTTAGCACCAATAGTATTAAATGCTTTTCACAATGAATACATCGTACCATGGGTGTATCAATAATGGCTTCCCCGGAGAAAAAAGTAGGAATTACTGGATGGGGAGCATATATTCCTAGATGGAGAATAAAACTTGAAGAAATAGCTAGGATCTGGGGATTCTCACCGACTACCCATAAGGGCTTAATGGTAGAAGAAAAGTCTGTTGCAGGTAGAGATGAAGACGCTGTAACAATGGGTTGGGAAGCAGCGAGGAATGCGTTAATAAGAGCAGGGATAAAACCAAGTGAAATAAGCGCCGTATGGTTTGGTACGGAGTCAAAACCCTATGCTGTAAAACCATCGGCC
>JAMOPC010000436.1 GCA_027064845.1 Desulfurococcales archaeon
AGATACTGGCCTAGAAAAAACATAGCATGGAACGAAACAATACTTGTCTCAATACCAAGCATCTATAAGGATACATACGATCTAAAACTTGGAGAAGAACTAAGTATTTGTAAAGGAAACAACTGCTATAAGGAAAGAATAAGCCTCATCCATAAAAGCAGGGGTGTTCTAGACTCAGCAATAATACTAGTCTCGACAAATGGAAAAACTAATGAAACCCTTGATATGGGAGGAGAATATTGTATAATCAGCACCAATAATTATTCAGTAGAAGAACTAACACGACCATTTACCAAGACATTAGCTACGATTCAACGAGAAACAACTATACTATTAACACTAGCATACTTCCCCATAACGCTCTTAGGCCTTGCAAAGATAAAGAGATACGTGGATAAAGAAACATGTATCCTATATGAACTTGGCGTCTCAGAGAAAAATCTGAGAATAAGCATAATATTCATCCTAATGGTTCTAGGAATACTTATATGCATATACGGAGTATCCCTAGCCACTTTAATAACACATTTATCCATATGGTTCCTGAGATTATATGGAATAATACTAGTCTCAAGACCGTTGCCAGAACCACTCACTATTTCTCCATATGTAGTATTATTTACGTCTATCTACCTTATCGCAGTAATCATAGTATTTGGTAAATATAGCGGTGTAGAAATATGAGCTTCGTCATAGTATATAGAGTGACTAGTAAGAAGAGCTATGGATTACTTCTAATAGTTACTATGCTGTTCTTCATACTCATATTCGCTACAATAGGATTTGTTGAAGCAATATATTATTTACCAGAACAAATAGTGTATCCACATAAACCAGTTACACAGTACTACTTGGTTATTTCCTCGTATTCTATATCACCATTTACATCTATATATAATGTTAAGTATATTACAGATAAAACAGCTAAACTGAAAGGCATTATAAGAGAAGTTCCCGAAGTATTATCGCTCATAGAAATAAATGATCAAGCAGTTATACTGCGGGGGCTTCAGAGAGAAGATCTAGGAATTGTCCTAGGTAACTATAGAGTAGTAGGTGAAGACTTCGATGACAACTGTATTGGATGTGTATAGGTGGGTGAAGAACTGGCTAAAAAGCTAGGTTTAAGCATTAATGAGACACTAGTTATTTACTCGCCATTAACTTGTTCAAGCTACTTAGTATTAGTTAAGGGAATAATCGAGACAAACAGTATTTCGAAATATGAGTTCATTACTAATCTCTTAACAGCAAGAATTGTCAGAAGTACGTGTTTCGGAATGTGTTTCTGTGACCCTCTTGTTTCTAAGGGATAAAAGAGATCTTGGAGAGGCTTATAGAGTCTTTAACCTCACCCCTCATAAGGAGGGATTGTTTGAGAAAGCATTACTCGTACTTAGAACGAGTGGTAAACATATTAGTTTAGAACAATATGAGGCCTTATCAAGCATGTACTTGTCTAGGATTGGTTTATCTAGAAGTATTTTCTATGCATTACTGATCACATTGACTATAGTATTGTCTCTTGGATATAGTGTTTTAGCCGAATCAATTATCCTCTTCAACAAGGATAATTACCTAGTCCTCTAAAAACAGGGATTAAGCATGAAAAAAATCACTATAATCATGTATAGTACTGGAATAGTGTTCTTATCGTATCTCTTAGCACTCGTAGCTACTCAGATACTATCAGGTGTATTCAGAATAGATTTCCTAGGATACCTCCTCAGCCCTTATCTAGACGAGTCAATATATGTAATAGCATTCACGGTTTTGTTATTAATTAATTATATAAGTACTTGGTCTCTCCTTTATGGTCGGATTCTATATTTTCGTGAAGAGACTGGATAGGAAGGTATCGCGGATATCTTCGTTGGCTGTGTTTTTCTTTCCTACCATCAATAGTTGTTTTTACGTCTAGTCCTTTGAAGGAGGTTTATGCTTATACATTGTTCTTCATTATTATTTATTTCTTTGTTAGAACACTACAAGGGCTAAGAAGCACCAGGGATCTGGTTGTTGCATTTATTTTTTCAACCAGTCTCTTAATTGTTCATTATCTTACACTCTTTATGCTTACAGGTTTTATTGCAAGTATTCTCTTCATAGCGTATATGCATAAACTATTAGGTGGTAGAAACCCTGTAGTTTTTAATCTACGTATTGGTTTTATGCTGTATCTTTATCTTCAGTTCTCAATGATTGGTTACTTCTTATTGGTAGGATACAAGTTTATGTCTGGAATCCTTGATCCTCATTGTCTTGTGGTTTATTTTGTATATGCTATTGCTATTTACATGAGTTATCTTGTCTTCTCAAATGGACAGATTGGTTTGGGAAAGTTAGTTGTTGCTGGATTGTTTCTGCTTGTTTTGTCTTCACTATTGTTTTCTAGGATATTGTTTTTCTTGCCGGGGATCAGTGTTTATGCATACATGGTTATATGGTATATTATACCAATTATTCCTGCTACGTTATTATTTATTATGCGTGTTGAGGATTCTTTCTTGAAAACAATAGTGGTTGGGACAGGATTGTTTATCTTATTGAATATCTTGTTTGTAGTTGTTGGTGCTCCTATTTATTCTAATATTTTTCATAGATTCGCTGACTATTTCGTTATACCAATTTCTCTGCTTGCTGGATATGTGTTTAGGAAACCTGGTGCTATTGGTAAGGCTTTGTCGCTAACAATTATTTTCTTAACTATTTTGTCGAGCTTTGTGGTCATACACAATATTGTGTCATACGGTGCTGATGTATCGTTTTTCTGGTATTATCCAATAAGTGAAACCCATGGATTTGATACAGTATCCTGCTTATTGTCTAGGAATACTTCTATAGTGGGTGATGAGAAGATAAAGTATTACTTTACGCCTATAGGGAGTGTCTTTGTAAAGCCTGTTCTCGAAGCATTGTTTCTCGATAAACCGTTGGGTAGGGATTATGTCTTGGTCTTGTATAGGGGTAATATAAAGTATGGATTGGCTATAGGTTTGAATGTTTATAGTGTAGAAAAAATATTTGACCAGGGTGTCTTGAGCAAGGTTTATGATAATTACTATGTGTATTCCTTTATTGAGACATTTTAACCATGCATTAATGGTGTATTGATGTGGAGTGTTTACTGGAGATCACGGGGTTAACACATAGATATGGTAGCGACATTGTCTTGGAAGATGTTTCTCTGAAAATCTTAGAGAATAAAATAGTTATTATGAGAGGTAGGACTGGAGCAGGTAAGACTACTTTGGCGAAAATAGCTGCTTTGATCACGAAGCCATGTAGTGAAAAAAAAATAGTTTTCCTAGAAAAAGACACCTCTTTTATAAGTGATGAAGAAAGAGCACAGTTAAGGCTCAAGTACATTGGTTACGTTGATCAATCATATAAGTTAATATCAACACTCACACTTTTGGAGAACGTCATACTTCCCCTCAGACTGCTTGGTTGGGGCAAGAAAAGAGCCCTCGAGAAATCTGAAGAAGTTATGGCTGAGCTGGGGATAAAGAATATCATGAACAAGTATCCTTTCCAGGTAAGTGGTGGCCAGAGACAGAGAACAGCTATTGCACGAGCATTAGTTAAGGATCCCAAGCTCCTCGTACTAGATGAGCCGTTCTCAAATCTGGATGAAGAGACAACTAGTTCAGTATACTCTCTCATACATAGGTATATAAGGGAGAATAAAGCTGGAGCACTTATAACAACAACTGATCTCTACACAAAATACAACTGTGACGAAGAATACATGATCCATAACAAGAAACTACACTCTGTACTCAGAGAGGATTAATTGATAAAAAGAAAATAAAAAGGGTCTTAGTTCGAGAGTTTTCCTTTCTTTTCAGAAATGATTAGTATTATGAGTAGTAGTGAAGCTATTACACTTATTATTACTATGTATGGGTTTTCTGGTACTGGTTGAGGCTGTTTACTTATTGTGTATTTGTCACTCATTTTTACTGCGTCTAGGCTCGGGTCTTTGATCACTATACCCGATCCCGGATCTATTCCTGATATATCTAATGGTTCTCTATAGCTACCAGGAGGTATGTCTGTACCCATATATGTGCTACTACCATACCATACAGCATCTATTACCTTTATGAAACCATTTACGTCTACTCCAAGTATTACTTCGTCACCAGTATCGCTGAGGTTCCAGTTTCCAGGGAATTTGTTTGTACCATATTTTGTATCATATTTTACTAGGTCAGGTACGTCTGGATCCGTGCCGCTTATTTCATAAGTTGGTTTAAAGCCATATGTCTCGTAGAATGCTGTTGCATCATAGGCTATGACTATGTATCCTCCTGGAGGAATTATTGCTCCATCAGGGAATACATAGAGACCATCTTCCGGATCAGTGTCTCCTAGTAAATTATCTACATCGCCTATCACGTAGTTGGTGAGGTCTATTGGGTTATTGGTTGGATTATGTATCTCGACCCACTCATATGTTGGTTCATTAGATGTGTCTGGGTAGAACATTACCTTTGTTATGATCAGGTGTGTGGGTGTGTATACGTATGGTGCTTTAACGAAATGTATTGCGTCATTGTACATTGATAATATATAGTCTGCTATCCGTTTCGCGAAACCATTTGTAGTATCGGGGTCTCGTATGATCAATATGTTTTCATCATGATTGAGTGTTGCCGACGTGGTAGGGTTCCAGCTCCCAATAACTGCTGTACTGTTATCTACTACGAAGAGCTTTGCATGCATAAGGTATGGGTGATTATCTATAGCTACTGGTACCTTGTTGTCTAGGAACCAGTATAGTCTTTTACCGGGTGAGTCTACATTCATTGATTCATCGAATACTCCTCTAACAGTCTTACCCGTATCATAGGCACTTATGATGGTGTCGTATATTGATGTAACCCATCCACTAGTCGTGAAGATGTATGCCGCAAAATATACATCACTAGTTGTCCTGTTAATGTAGCCTGCAATAGTGTTCGGTATTCTTACCCAGTCTCCATAGTATTGTGGACCGAAGTATCCTTCAAAAACAATGGTTCTAGTATTATAGTTTATGAATGCTATGAAGCTGTGATCATCTGTTTTGTATTCTCCAAATCTACCATTACCGTTGTTCCACATGTGTAGGAATTCTTGTGTGTAGAAGTAGGCTATTGTAGAGCTATTAATGAGTATCGCGGTATTGTTGTTCTGGTAGAAGTCTTGTGTTATAAAGTTCACTGTAGCAACTACTACTATTTTATTATCAACGATCATGAATTTGTCATGCATTATATGTGTAGCATCATTGATAGATGAATCATTAATTATGTCTACACCATTGCTTTCTAAGTACTGGTATACCGCGAGGTTATTGGTAGCATTATCAATTATGACCCTAACATCAACTCCTCTATTCTTAGCATCAACTAATGCTGCCGATATAGTTCCGGGATCCCCTGGGTGTCCTTCCTGGAAATAAGCCACAGCAATATAGATGCTCTTATCGGCATTATTTATCAAAGACAATATCGTACCATAATAAGCATCAGCATCCTTTGGCAACTTATAAAGCTTTATATAGTCAACATTGTCCAACTCATCTACATCTGGTAATGCAACATAAGCCAAAAGATCCTCTTCCCCGTCACTAGTATCATTATAGACCACAACGTATTGGTCTTTGGATATTAGCCCTAGTCCATGAGCTCTCTGATCTCCCTGATTCTTAATGAGGACTCCCTTAAAGTCTATGCTAGGATCACTTGTTGGTGTACCTGGGCTTATTATGGCGTAGCTTATATCATAGTCTCCGTTTTCTGACGTAGAGTTACTCCATACATATATTATCTTATTATTTGCTGGGTCGTAGGCTATGAGTGGGTGTTTATCATAGTAGTTGTCTCCGCCTGTAATGCTTACACCATATTGTGGATGAATATAGAAATTAGTTAAATCGATATTCGCTATCTTGGGTTCACCATCACTATCCTTGTAGTGGTCTATCCATGCAAGAACGAATCTATCGTTCAGAGCAATAGCGTATGGGTGTTCTCCATTACTCGTTACATAGTCTCTATGAGTAACGGTCCCATCAGTCTCACTTACAATATCATAGCGTAGATGTGAGCCGGACACTAGAGGCACAATAAAATATCCATTAGTGTAAGCACCACGTACACCAACAGTCTCCTCAGATCTATCATCGTCATATAATTCTACAATCTGTACATTATTGCTTGTATCTACAAGAGCAGCGTAGAGGTCCGGGTATCCCTCGGTGCTATTCCATACACGGTACACGACGAGTGCCTTGTTGTTTCCGCCTATACAGAGCATTTGGTCGGCTTTTGTATAGTATAATGAGTTAGTGCTTGTTATGTCGAAGCTACTTGTTAGTGTCCAGCCATTTGTTGTGTCATAGTATAGCCATTTGCCGTCGATACTGTCATCATAGTTGGTGTACCATATTATTAGGAATCCGCCATCGTTATTATTGTAGGCTGGTACGTAGCATGATCTACTGTGTTCTTCATAATCGGTCGTGCTTCTTATGTTTCCGCTCCACTGTTTTGTACCGTCTATGCTGTATAGTGCTCCAGCCACATTATTCTTTTCTGTTGTATCATAGTATGTCCATGTGAGTAGTACGTATTTTTGTCCGTTTATAGTACCTATTGTTAATGAGTCAAGACTCTTCAAGTATAATTCAACACCAGCTTCTTTGACTATTTTCTGATAAGCCTCGGGGGAACTATCTCCGTCTGCATCTATTGGTTTTAGGAAAGCCAGGTATATGTAGTCATTACCATCGCTATCAGCATCCCAACGAGCCCAGGCAACGACTATGGTCCCAGTACCGGGATCGACTACCACGGTATCTGTATACCAGCCAGCAAATGATTGACCTTGTAGAGACCCTATTTTCTCACCAACAGCATCGATAGTGTATTCAGAAGTATCAAGCGGAGTCCACGTAGCTGGGTTATTACTATTAGTATTTGTAGGGATAGGTGATCTCAAAGCACTAGTGGTGAGAGAAGATAGTGATAATATCAACAAAAACATGATAAATATTATGCCACTTCTATATACCTTCAATTTTTAAACACCATGTTTTCCTCTATAACTGCATTATTTAATAGACGTTCTCGGTAAAAATCTTTCTTAAAACTCTATCAACTATTTAGATATTGGATAATAGATACCCAATATAGCTTGAATATAATTATTTGTGTAAACGACGAACGTTCCCCCGCCTATGGTCTTTTTTAGGTCTCCGTGGGTGGTTCGTCACGTTTTTGGCCATGCTCCCCTTATGGTTCCGGGTTCGCCTCTTTATGTGTTTTTATGTGTTTTGTTATTGGTTTATTTTTCCCGTGGTTGCTCGGGCTTTATTGGTCATTGCGGGGGCGTTCACCACAGACCCCCGGCTACGACACATCTAAATACAAAGTAGATCAGAAAAGAATATAAACACAACACAAAGAACATACAAAATAATATGCTCTTATACAAAACCAGCTATGGCTCTATGGCTTAGGGGTTGAAGCCATTAGCGGAGCATGGCTTCATCCAAGCGGCCGATCATAACTCATATCGGTAATACTTATAAGCTCTTCAACAAAACACTTAAGACCAAACCCTAAAAAGACACCAAAACTCATAAAAACCCCAAAAACCTATAAGCCAAAAAAACCACATTATACCCTACGATCGGATGGCAACCTGCCTAGTATTTTAATAACCATATCCAGGTCTTCACGTGATTATGCAGCCCATATCTCCAATCCAATATATGCTAACCGAATTGATTA
>JAMOPC010000437.1 GCA_027064845.1 Desulfurococcales archaeon
CAACCACTTGGTCCTAGAAGGCTTAAAATTTCCCCATTTATGACTTTAAACGATACTTTATTTACAGCTATTACTTTTCCATATTTTTTAGTTATTTTATCAACTATTAAATCGGGCAATTTTCATCCCTAAACTTCTATATTCTATAATATTTTAGATTTTTGACTCATATATTTCTAGTCTAGACATAAATTTTTATACTTGTCTAATACAACAATATAGTATATAGAAGTATATATATGGTCTCTCTATATAAATGGTGGGATGTATGAATAAAGTTATAGTTATATCGATTATAGTTATTCTTCTCATAGTTATTGCTGGATTAGCGTACTATTTCTATACTCAACAGGGAGGCGCTAAACCTGGTCAAGCAAAAGTTGTTGAACTACCTACTGGTGAGAAGATCGAAGTTCCAGCAGATATTTCTGGAAAAGTCGTATTATATACTTCTATTCCCAACGTTATTCTCGATCCATGGAAGAGTAATTGGACAAAGTACTTCGGTGACCTCATAGAATTAGAAGCTTGGAGATCTGGTACAGGTAAGGTGGTTGCAAAAGTTATTGCTGAGAAGAAAGCTGGTGAGGTTCGTGCAGACGTTATTTATATTGCATCATTATTCGCGTTCCAAGAACTAGTTGACGAGGGCATTATAGATAAATTCCCAGATATACCAGAACTTCAATACATACCGGATCAATATAAGGACCCGAATGGTTACTATGTATGTGGTAGATTATTGGTTATGGTAATAGTTTATAACCCAGACCTCGTCCAGAATCCTCCAAAGTCTTGGGAAGATTTATTAAAGCCTGAATGGAAAGACAAAGTGGTCATGGCTAACCCAATGTATTCTGGTTCTACGCAATTCACAGTAGCAGCTCTAGTGTCTAAATTTGGATGGGATTATTTTGAGAAACTAAAAGAAAACAACATATTAATAGTTAAGGATGTCCCAGACGTAGCAAGAGTTGTAGCAAGCGGAGAAAGACCCGTTGGCATTACTTTAACAATGTATCTGAAAGCGTATCCTAACCTCAAATATGTTATTCCAGAAGAAGGAGCTATAGTTATACCAAGTCCAATGGGTATTGTTAAAAATGCTAAGCATCCGGAAGATGCCAAAGTATTGCTAAGATTCTTATTATCAAAACAAGCCTCCAAAGCGTTAACTGACGCATATACGTACTCTTCGAGAGTAGATGCTCCCCCACCGCCAGGATATCCGAAGTTATCTGAGTTAAAAACATTGAAAGTAACAATTAGTGAATTAAAACCAATAGTAGACCAAATTAGAGATAAATGGACCGAAATATTTGGAGGTTGATCTAAATACTAACATTTTTTATTTTCATCAAATCCTAAATTTGATGAGTAAGTTTAGTTTAATTATGTTTACGGTGATATTATGGTTCCTAAATGGTTAATAATTATCCTCCTAATAATTACTTTTGTACTGATTTTACCTCCTATTATTTCAATATTTTATGATGTAGCATTAATCACATTACATAATCCCGAAAAGATGAGCATTATTATAACTAAGCCATATTACTTATATAGACCATTAATTAATTCTGTCGTAGTCTGTGGTATTTCAGCGATAATATCCACTATATTGGGTCTTGGGTTCGCATGGTTATTAGCAAGATATAATGTACCTTATAAGAATTTGTTATTATCGCTTCTAACAGGTCCTTATATTATCCCATCATTTATGATGGCTATTGGATGGATCATGTTATGGACTAATAATGGTCTTTTCGAGCAGTTCACGCATATGAAGAGCCCAATAGAACCATATGGTCCTCTTAGCCTGATAATTATCCTTGGTCTTCACAATTATCCATTAGCTATGTTGACTATATATACAACACTGGTTAACATGGATGCTAGTCTCGAAGAAGTTGCTAGAATACATGGTGTTCCATGGTATAAGGTTGTTAGAGGCATTATTTTACCACTGATAATGCCTGGTATATTATCTGGCTTTATCCTAGCATTTGCATACTCGATCTCAGAGTTTGGTGCTCCTGCAGTACTTGGACTACCTGTTGGATACACTGTTTTAACAACACAAATATATTCCTTTATGACTGAAGCACCTATAGAGTATGAAGCAGCAGAAGTCTTATCTATTGTTTTATCGCTTATAGGGATAGGGGTTTTAGGCATAAATTATGCGATATTGTCTAAGAAAAGTTATGCAACTATTACAGGAAAGATCTCGCGTGTAGAAGTAAAGAGACCTAGTTATACTGTTTTCTTCTTAGTGATATTATTCATGTTAATAGTATATACACCATCATTTGCTGTAGTTGTAGGCTCATTGATAAAGAATTGGGGTGAACCAATAACGTGGGCAAACATAGGTCTTGATCACTATATTAAAGTCTTAACAATGAGTAGGAGCGTGAATGCATTGATAATTACTCTTGGATTAGCTATTGGTGCAGCAACTATAGCTAGTTTTCTAGGAGTACTCATTGGCTATACAGTGCTGAGATCGAAAACATTGATCACGAAAATAATGGATTTCCTAGTATTCCTACCATTCAGTATTCCGGGTCTTGTTATAGGAGTGGGGCTAATTATTGCTTCTGGAAGAATATATGGACCATTGTATGGCACAGCGTTTATCCTATTAATAGCATTTATAATCAGATTTCTACCATATGCTACAAGAACAACAATCCCCGTACTAATGCAGATCGATGAGAGCTTAGAGGAAACATCTCGTGTCCACGGTGTGAGCTTCGGAAAAACTATGATAAGAATAGTTTTCCCATTAACCCTAGGTGCATTGTTTAGCAGCTGGGTTTTTGTATTCAATAGCTCCATGAAAGAACTGAGTGCTAGCGCAATTCTAGCAACACAAGTAGAAACAGCAATAGTTGTTGCTTTCCTATTGTTCTCTGATGGTTATTTCAGCGATGGAGCGGCTCTAACAATAATCATAGTAGCCATTACATTGTTATTGACGGGAATAGCATCTAAGTTCACGAGGAAGGGACTAGCCGAACTTCAAGCAAAAACCATTAAATAAAATTTTTCTAACACTTAGAAGATCTGGTGTTCCCAAATATATTTAATTACCTCGTCATGCCCGGGTACATTATGGCTTCCTAATCTAGTAGTTTTTAGTGCTGCTACAGCATTTCCGTAAATGAGCGCTTTTCTTAGATTATATCCTCTAACGAGACCTAGTAATAATCCGGATGCAAAGGCATCGCCAGCACCAGTGGTGTCAACTACTTTTTCTACGGGAAAAGCAGGGAAATCGTATTCTTCTCCTTTTTTTGTTTTTGCATATATTCCTTCAGCTCCTCTCTTAACAACGACTATCTGTGGACCATATTCTAATATATGGTTAGCAGCTTCTTTGTAATCATTAATTCCTGTTAGATTTCTTGCTTCATTCCTATTTACGAGAACTATGTCAACATATTGAAGAAGATCTTTGAAATAATCTATTCCCATAAGGGAAAGTCTACGGCCAGGATCCCATGAAACTTTAGCATCATAGTTTTTCGCAAGTTTCGCTGCTTGTATCGAAGTATCTTTTCTAAGGCTAGCAATATGAATTGTTTTTGCCTTTGATACAAGTTGTTCATCTATATCTGTAGGAAGTAGTTTTTCAGCTGCTCCTTTATATCCGTACATGATTATCTTGCCCGATCCATCAATGATTACTATTGTAAACCCGGTATCACCAATACATACTTTTACTCCTGAAACATCTACTTTCTCTCTCATTAATTCATCAATCACTATTCTACCAAAACCATCCAGTCCAACTTTTACAATAGTAGACGATCTACCACCCAGTCTTGAAACATCTATGGCTACATTAGCCGCAGATCCACCAACTCCTCTGGTTTGTCTCAAGATGCTGGATTCCTCATCTGGCCCAGCAAATTTCTCAACAATAAACCTGATATCTATTAATCCATGCCCAACTGTTAAGACATCAAATTCTTTCTCCATAACTAATACACCTAGTATATTCTTCCCTCTTCTAGGAGCTCATATATGTCGTTAATGTTAAACAAACCTATCCCTACAGAATGATCTCCGGCACCATATGCTACTAGGTATTCGTCTTTGCTTAGTCTCCACAATCCAGTAGGGAATATAGTATATGGTCTATCACCCATGATCTCTGGTAATAGTCTTGGCTCCATAATGTATGTTGGTGTAACAGCTTCTACAGCGACTTCGTTCTTTGTGATCCTTAATAATACGGCAAATAATCTATAAGCCTCTATCTCACGATCCACACCGTGTATAAACGCGATAAATAAACCGTCTTTAACCATTATCGGTGGCATGGCCCATCCATTTTTTATCTCGAATTTAGCAGGCGGCAAAATTTCTATTGGGTTATATACTTTTACTATTCTTATTTCTCTGTGTTTTTTCTCGACATTATTATTTTCTTTATTGTAATCAGGAAGCTTACTTATAACGAGTAATTGTTTCCCGTCAATCATAGTGGGTCTATGAAACAAATAGTACTCATTACAGCTCTTTATAACAAAAGCATCACGATCCTCAATAACGTAGCCTCTTAGATCGCCTATTAAGTAATATACTTCTTTCTTAATCCAAGCATACTGGTTATTATCTTTATACGAATATGCGGTTAATGGTGCAGTGAATTGCAGTCCTCCATATTTTCGATAATAGTAATTTATACTTCTACCACAATACGTCATCAACAACTTATTATTTATAAAGTATATTCTTGGGTCCTCTGTACCATTGATATCGTATTTGTTGTCAGGGGTGATCTTAATGATTGCATTGAATCTCTTATCTAAAAATAATCCTTCCTTAAATAATTCGTTTTTATCGATTACTATTTCGGCGATACTTGAAATATATAGGTAATATCCTATAATGATCCTCGCGTAAACATATATATGGTCATTTTCTATGAACACAGCAGGATTAAACACAGCAACAGGTTCTTTAACTGGATAACTTCTTAATATTATATTTTCTCTCGACAGAAACTTTAATCTCTTAACAATATCTTTTGTGCCATATAATCTCTTCTCTTCTGCTTCATAATAGCCATCAGCTTTTTGGAAGAAATCCATGTAGCTTTGTTTATAACTCATTTTCTTGCGACCTCTTAGTATATTTAAATTCTACTAATAAATAATTGTTAGAGAGACAATATAGTTGTTTAAAAGACTAGAATATACAGTCTGTATTCTTGGAAATATTATTATGCTATTATAAGTAAAATTTTAATAATAAAATAATAAATAAACCACGAGAGGATGATCTATAATGAAGACATATAGGGATACCCGAGAAAAGAAGATTGCTTCAATGCTTCTAATCTTATTCGCCTTATCAATGTTTGTTAATACTAATGTAGTAGTAAATACGCAATCATTAAAAAATATTGAAATACTTAGCTTAGATTTTTCTAACAAAATAGAATCTTTGAAACACTTAGATACTACTACTGAAAACTATGATGCTGGAAACGATAATACATCCAGAGAATATATTGATACGGTAAATGAATGGTTCGTTTTTGAAGGAAATAACACTGATACAAGTAACGGATTTGATGAACCTATTACCATAGTTAAAGGATATAATGAAACTAACAGCATTAGCAGTTATGCCATATTTCCTTATAATTATACTGTATCCGTTGACTTCATGATACCTAGTGATCCAGGATATGGTAATTTCTACATATTATTAAGATACAAGACTACTGAAAATAATTATGAAATAGTGATCGATACTGAGTGGAATAATTTAGTATTTAACTATGTAAAGGATGATTCTTGGACTAATATAAAGACTACATGGTTCGGCAGTAGCTTTACCATAGAGAGGGATAAATGGTATAGAGTAGAAGTTAATATTACATGGGAATATAATGTTGAACAAGGAAAATACATGAACCACATAATGGCGAGAATTATAGATCTCGCTACTTCTACATCTTTTCAAGACGAGGTATGGGATGATAACCTATCTCCCGATACCTATAATGGTTTAGCTTTCCTAGGGTTTGATGACGATAAGCAGTTTAAGATCTATATGGATAATCTGCGAATATATACTATTATGGAAAAGGTGTTTGAAGAACAAGTTGAGACAGTTATTCCAGGAGACTTAGATATTTTATCAATGTATATTTCAGACGATAATATGATCTATGTAAAGCTATACCTATACGACAAAATCACAATAGATACAACATATGTTAAGTATTGGAATATTCAGCTAGATTTAGATAAGGATAGTAGAAACACAGAGAATAGGTGGGATCCAGAATATTTCCTAATAACATTAATCAATACTGATGGATCTGCTATAGCTAATCTCTTTGATTCAAATGGTAATTGGATAAAATCTCTTCATATACTTGGCGGTGGCATAGGCTATAATTACTTGGTAGTTGAAATCAACAAAACAGATCTAATTGGTCTTGGGGATTCCTTCTATGTATATGCAATTACACAGTTAGGGGATACGATAAAAGATGGGTTCCCGAAAGATGATATTGATACAGATTGTGGCGACTATGTTATCTACTATATAAGTATACCAAAACCTACATCGACATGGACAATTATTACAGATGAACAAGGAGACGGTAATCCGTCGAGTCTCGATATTTTATCAATAGGGATATCTTATAATAATGAATACTTGTTCTTTAAGCTTTCAGTAGCAGGCACTATTGCATGGTATGGAGGCGACGATACCGGAATTTATAGAATATTCATTGATGCCGATAATGATCTCTCAACAGGGTATAGTATAGGTGAAATAGGTGCCGACTATATGATAGAACACGTCGTTGGATATGTGCCGAAGCTTTGGAAATATATTGGAACAGGTACCGATTGGAAATGGGAGTTCTTGAAAAGAGAAGATTACTTATATAATCCTGGGAGCTCTAGCCGAGTAATCTATTTAGTTCCAAGAAACGATTTTGATACAGTACCGCTTAGCTCTAAGGTATTCATAATTGGAGAAACAGTTCAAGGAACCACTATTGTAGATGATACAAAAGCTATACCGGATCCATTACCAGAATCTATTGATATAGTGATAATAGGAATAGTTATTGCTCTCATGTATTTGTTCTACGATAATTTTGTTAACAGAAAAAATAACTCTTTCAAACACTTTTGACGTTCAAGAGGTTACTAATGTATTTTCTCTATCCCTTTCTCCACTTGGTCAAGAAATCTTAGCCTTTTTGGTATTGGTGGATGGCTCATAAATACCTCTTTAGCAGGATCTATTGGTTGTTGTTTAAGTGATTCTATGAGATGATCTATGTCTTCGACAACTATTCTTCTTCTGCGATAAGGTATTGGAGAGTAGAATGGATTAGCAATTGCTTCCATGAAGGCATATATGAATAGTGTTCTAAGCTTACTATTGTCAATGTAGTGTTTCATTTCATCATTATACTCATAGTATAAATGAAGTTTAGCTAATGCTCTCTGCATATTCTTAGCCCCACTAACGTATGCTCCATGTGCATCTGCATAGTATTCTCTTAATCTACTGAAAGCTAATACAAGGACTTGAATAACCATGCTGAGCAATATAGCTATAGCACCAATTAATACAAGGAATAATCCTCCGCCGCCACCTTCTCTTCTCTCACTTAATCTAGACACACCGCCTAGTATACCGGCTCTGATCAGAATTATTCCGAGATAATAGATTATGCTCGGAAATATACCAAATAATAACATTATCGCGTTGTCTTTAT
>JAMOPC010000438.1 GCA_027064845.1 Desulfurococcales archaeon
AGGCATCATACAGCTGGTGCCAGGTTCATGGGTGTTGGAGGCTCTGAGTATACAGCGCTTGAAGTAGCTGTTGGTCTAGCAAAACACGGGTTTGAAGTATTCTTGCAGGGAATAGAGCTGTCGAAACCAGAGAAATTAGTGAAGTTAGCCAAATTCTACGGTATCCCCAAGGAAGATCTCCGCGGAATTGGTATTGGTCCATCAAATAAGCATAACAAATGCATAGTTTTCAATACAAGTGGAGACATGTTGTCTGGTTCTTCTCATATTATATACTTCCACTTTCCCAGCATTATTCATCCTCAAATATATTATCCCGGAATTAAAGGATTAATGAAACTAGGTGGAACTATTTATTCATTAATAAACTTTGTGTTGTCTCCTATATTTATGAGAAAAGTAATGTTGATGATTGCAAATTCAACCTTAACAGCTAATTTCATAAAGAATATTTATGGCGTTGAACCTGTGGTTGTATATCCTCCAGTTAATATTAAAGGAATAGTAGATCAACCCATACTGCCAAGGGCTAAGAGAGAAAAGTATTTTTTAGTAATATCTAGAATTTCTTATGAAAAACAACCTCATAGAATACTAATTCTTTCAAGTATATTAAAGAAGCTTGGATTACATGGTTGGAAAATACTTCTTGTGGGAGCTAGAGGTAGATTTTCGGAGAGAATAATAAAGGAGATATATGAAAAAGCTTCACTAAAAGGCCTAGACAACTATTTCGAGATTAAAGTGAATGTAGGCAGAAACGAGCTCATAGATTT
This sequence comes from Desulfurococcales archaeon, assembly GCA_027064845.1. Lineage (GTDB taxonomy): Archaea > Thermoproteota > Thermoprotei_A > Sulfolobales > Desulfurococcaceae > JAGHDU01. Next base: position 777 of record JAMOPC010000438.1, read on the forward strand.
TTTAAGAAGAGCCTATGCCTACATCCATATAACCGATAGAGAGCATTTCGGAATAAGCGTTGTAGAGGCAATGGCTGCAGGCACTCCTGTTATTGTTCCTAAATCTAGTGGTTCTTGGATCGATATTGTGAACATGGATAACAACTATGGCTTAGGATATAGTGATTACTTTGAATTAGAGAATTGCATTAAGAAAATAGTTAACGATGAAAATACATGGATAAAACTAAGCAGAAATGCCAGGAGAAGAGCTAAGAGGTTCTCTAGGGATAGATTTCATAAAGAGATTTCGAAATATACTGAACTAGTTATTTCAAAACTTACTGGAGATGAAGAGCGCCTGCGAACCTGATACGTGATGAAGAAGAGCCATACTGATCCTTATTATGCTACATTATACTATAGTACTCCCATTTAGAAATAGTAATAACTGCTAAAACAAGAACTATGAATGCAAAAGCTGATGTAGCGATCCTTGTTTCGAGAATAGGTGGATTAATAATGCATAGTTTATCTAGAAGGTTTTCAGGGCTTATTTCAATAAGATAACTTATAATGCTTAAAACAAAACTAATTGATCTACTATATATTCTGAACTTATAAATTAGGAATTGGTCTCCTCCAACAAATAACCCTGTATTCACTTCTCTATATTCTGTGCCGTTATTTTTTGGAACTATGTTTGCTTCTATTATCTTCCCATTAATACTTAGATAGGTTTTATCGATTCCGTTTGTTTTATCAAATAATTTCAGAATATTGAACCATTGTTGAAATAATCCTCTAAGTAATGACGTAATTATTTTCTTGTTAGGTGTGAACCATATGTTCGCTATAGTAATGTTTGTCGCCTCTGCGGATTCTAGCTTATTATTAACAATATTCATAGTTACTATGCATTGAAGAGTTATTGTATTATATTGATTATTTAGATCGTACCCATCTATTATAACTATGTACTTAAGTGAACCAGTGAGGTTTTCCGAAGCAGAATGTGCGGGGGAAGCATTAATTAGTAGTAGAGAAGTGATCATTAAGAGAATAAAAAATTGTTTTATACTCATTTCTTATTATACCTCTTGATAGCTTCCTCGATCCTCTTTAAGGCTTCTTCGCGGTTTTTCCATCCTATTACTTTTACCCATTTGCCTTTTTCTAGTTCTTTGTAATGCTCGAAGAAGTGTGCTATTCTCTCTCTTATATTTGCTGGGAGGTCTGATATATCCTTGATATTCTCAAATCTTGGATCGATTTTTTCTATAGGTACAGCGACTATTTTAGCGTCTTTACCTTTTTCATCCTCAGTTTCAAGTACTCCTATTGGTCTAGCTTTAATAACAACTCCTGGATGGAGCTTATCATATCCAAGAACAAGAACATCCACGGGATCTCCGTCTTCTTCGAGTGTGCCTGGTATGAATCCGTAGTTGAATGGATAATACATTGCTGTGAACAGTATTCTATCGACAAATATTAATCCAGTCTCTTTGTCTATCTCGTATTTAATATTGCTACCCATAGGTATTTCGATAACCACATATACTTCTTCTGGAGCCTTTTTACCTGGCCCTAGCTTTTCATAACTCATAATCTCTCACCTCTTGGAAATATACTAATTTATGGATAAAGACTTATTGGATAAAAATTTAAAAACAATGGTTTAAAGCTCGTAAAATAATAAAGTTAGAGCACAAGAAGCCTTGTTTTTAGCTAAGATTATATGCTCGCTAGTTTCAACATTATTGTTGAAGGTATTCCTTCTTTATATACCACTAGGATCTTCGCTTCTACTTCAATTCCTGATAATGGTTCCAGTGCCTTTCTTATACTTTGTAAGCTTTGTATAGTTCTATTGATTCTATCAATTATTTCTTCCATAACAGAAGCTTCTTGTTCAGCATCTGGGTTTATTATTAGTTTTAAGTCTTTTAATTCAACAACTTTTCCTTTACCAGCTTGTTCTTCTCCTGTGAGGCTCTTTAATAATTCTTTTAGTTTTCTTTCTTGCTCGCTCTTTGCTCTAACGTCCTCTAGTTTTCTTAGATACTCTGCTAGTTGTTGCTTTAATGTATTGAGCTCTGTATCAATTGATTTTATTAGTTCTGAGAATGAAGTGTATTCCTTAACTACAACTGACAATTCCTTCACCTCAATAATCTATTTTGTACAAGAAAAATAAATGTGTATTTATAATATATCCTTTTAGCCTGCGAGCCAGTATTTATAATACCTTGTCTAACAACAATGGTATTTCAGAAGGCTTATCAGCAACTGGTATTCCAGCTTCCTCTAATGCTTTCCTCTTTGACGCATAGTCGCCCATACCCATAGATATTATGGCTCCTGCATGCCCCATTCTTTTCCCTGGTGGAGCTGTTTTGCCAGCTATGTATGCTACAACTGGTTTCTTGTTTCTTAGTGATGCATAGTGCTTCGCAAATCTTTCTTCTGCATCTCCACCGATTTCGCCGATTATTACAACAGCATCAGTATCTGGGTCATTCACGAAATAATTATAAACGTCAATGAAGTTTAACCCTGTAACGGGGTCTCCGCCAAGACCTAGGACTGTTGATACTCCGTAGTCCTTTTTGCCAAGTTCTCTTGCAATTTCATAGGTTAATGTACCACTTCTTGATACAAGCCCTATTCTTCCCTTCTTAAATACGTGAGCTGGCATTATCCCTACTTTTGTTTCTCCTACGGTCATTATTCCGGGTGTGTTAGGTCCAATGATTATCGTACTGTGTTCCCTAGCATACTTTACGAATTTAAGCTCTTCATGTACAGGTATGCCTTCTGTAATCACTACGATTAATTTAATTCCATTATCTATAGCTTCGTAAACAGCGTCTGGAGCAAATCTAGCTGGAACAAATACTATGCTTGCATCTATTCCTCCTGATTCCTTAATGGCTTCTTTAACCGTATCATAAACTGGGACGCCATGAACAATTGTTCCTCCTTTGCCTGGCGTTACGCCAGCTACTATTCTTGTTCCATATTCAAGCATTAGTTTTGTATGGAAGCTCCCCTCTCTACCAGTAATTCCTTGAACAAGGACTCTTGTATTCTTATTTACGAGAATACCCATTCATACCACCTCCTATGAGTTATTAATTGATTTAGCTATTTCTACTGCTTTCTTAACAGCATCATCTGCTTCTGTAAAAACTTCTAATCCACGTGATTCAAGAATTCTCCTTCCTTCTTCTTCATTAGTGCCTAGGAGCCGTATAACTATTGGTTTCTTGCTTTGGGTTTCTTCTAGTGCTTCGATAATTCCTTTAGCCACTTCATCGCATCTCGTTATTCCGCCAAATATGTTTATCAATAATACTTTTACACGTGGGTGTTCTAGTAGGATTTTAACAGCTTCTCTAACTCTTTCTTTCGATGCACCACCTCCTATGTCCAAGAAGTTTGCTGGTTTACCACCATAGTATGCTACTAAATCCATTGTAGCCATTGTAAGTCCTGCACCATTACATATAATGCCTATGTCTCCGTCTAGCTCTACATATGAGAAACCTATTGATTTAGCGAGTTTTTCTAACTCTGAAAGTTCCCGATGTGCTTTTTCCAAGAACTCGGGGTGTTTGAACAAGCTATTGTCATCAATAGTTATCTTCGCATCTAAAGCTATTAGTCCTCCTCCGCATTTCCAAGCCAAGGGGTTAAATTCTACGAGGTCAGCGTCATAATCGATCATAATCTTGTACATTGAGTTCATTATATTATGTAGTTCTTTCCAGTACTCTTTCGGGATCTCTAGGAATTTTGCAGCTATTCTAGACATGTATGGGCGATACCCAAGTAATGGGTCAACAGGGATTTTTAGAAGAGCTTCTGGGTGTTGCTTAACAAGCTCTTCTATCTCTACTCCACCCATCTTAGAGACTAGGTAAATAATCCTCTTCTCCGCTCTATCAATCGTTATTGACAAGTAATACTCCTTCTCAATACATATTTTTTCCTCAACTAGTAGTTTCTCGACTTTTTCTCCCCGAATAACTGATCCAAGGAGCTGTTTTGCAACTTCATATGCTTCCTTAGGTGTTTTAGCGAATTTTATGCCTCCAGCTAATCCTCTTCTGCCAACAAGTATTTGTGACTTTATAGCTACTTCTCCTAGTTTCTTACAAGCATCAGCTACTTCTTCGGGACTTGAAGCAAGATAGCCTCGGGGAATAGGTATGCCGTACTTAGAAGCTATGCTCTTTGCCTCGTACTCATACAGTTTCAATTATTCGTCACCATTGATTACATTTAAGATTATTTAATAAAAACTCTATTCCACCAACCTCTACGAATTTTGAGAAAAGCTTCCTTACTATTCTCCTATTAACGTATTTTCCATGAGGTCTTAGTCCTCCACTAAATGTCTTCGGTATATGGAGTAATTCGTGTATTAAGACCATTATTTTATCCTCAATGCTGAGTTCATCATAGTTTTCAGAGATTACTTCTATTATGTAGCCGGGCTTGATCTTGAGCGCTTTTATCCATATTCTTGGTAATCCATGTATTCTCGCATAAGCAGTACTTTTTGAGCCCTTACTCCTATAACACCATATCCGATCAATATCTATGTGTTCAAAATCGCTTCTTAATAATTCAACTATTCCTTTTATCATGCACTTTACATCTGGAGCTTCATAGTATTTGATCAATTAGCTGGCACCTCATATTCCTAGTGTTTATTCATATTCAATATCATTGATACTCGTCTTACCGCTTCTTCTTCCGAATCAGGTATTTCTATTAACTGGTATTTTGCAAATCCATGTTTCTTTTCTTGTTTAACTAATTTGTTCTTTAGAATAATTCCTTTCCTTGTAGGATGTAGTGCTGTTAGTGCAAATGCTCTCAAAAGTCCCGCAACCGTTGCTTCTTGTAAAACAATTATTTGATCTTTTAACTTGAGAATAAATCTAGTATGATAATGTCCTTCGGGTATTGCGGCTATAATTTCTAAAACATCTTGATTGGAATAGATCTTCACATCCATATACTATTACCTTCTCATAGTTCTTGGTAACTTCAATGTATTATTCATGTATTAGGATAGAAATTAGTTATTGGATATTAATAGTGTTAAATTCTAATCCAGTATATTTTTGAAGAATAGAATATTCTTCTCCGTCAAGAAAAATTATTTCTTCGCATAGATACGTATCTCTTAAGTATTTTAACAAGTAGTTAAGCTTAATATCAAGCTCTTTTAACTCGGTGGATACAGGCGTTATTTCTGATAAGAATATTATAGTGCATTTAATTTGTTTATCAATGATGTTTTCAATGTATTTTTTCCAAAGGTTCCTTATCAGCACTAGTTTCGCCAAGTATTCAGGGTTATTGAGAGTCTCTCTTATTATTTCTTCATCGGTCTTTTCGTCCTTATTTATAATGTAGTGTATTTTATCAAATAATTCCCTATTGTTTTCCCATAGCTTAGAAATAGTGGGCATTAGATTATCTAGTCTACTGAGTTCTATTCTATACTCCTCTTCTTTACGGGGATCATGAATATAGTGTAGTTGTTTTTGCAAGTCTTTTATATGGCTTAAAATGTTTTTCAATAACTGAAGATACTTAATATAAATACTGATCTCGATGATTTCTTCTGGTTTAATATTTTCTATTATATTCTTCATTTTTCCGAGATAGTATGTGGTAAGGATTATGTCGAGAGATGTGTCATCGAGGACTATGAATGTTTTAGCATTACTTGTGCATTCTAGTACTTTTGAAGTTATCGCTAATGTTCTCAGCTCTTTAGCATACTTATTAGTTTCGATAATATTCAGTATCCTTGATACTAGACAAGTTGTTTTTTCATCATGGAGTTTTTCTAACTGTATCGTATTGGTTCCTATTTTTGTGATCAATTCCTCGTTCTTGATCTCTAAATGAATACTGTTGTTCGAGCAACTTATTTTATAATCACTCGGTTCTTTGTAGTCGGCAATATCTTTTAATAATCCCATATATTGTTTAAGGAACTTCTTAATCTTCAAGTATCCACGGCTCCGGTTGTTTTAGTTTTTCAACTGTCGTTTCATTTAATTGTTTATTAAATAATTGTTTATCCCAACGTAGCTGGCTTCCTTTGCACATTACTTTTAATGCTCCAGCAGCTAATGCGTATGATAGAGCTTTTCCAGGGTCTTTGTAGTCTATATAGGCTGCGTTGAAGAATGCATCAAATGCATCCCCAGCACCAGTAGTGTCTACGGGTGGTCTTACGGGTTTAGATATACCATAGTATACTGTTCCGCCTTGTTGTAATAGATATGCTCCGCCAGGGCCTTTCTTAACAACAACTATATCGGGTCCAAATTTGAGCAGGTTTTCTATCTTTCCCCTAGTTAATTGTTTCGCCTCGACCCTGTTGAGAAACAAGATATTTATTTTGTCAAGTATTTTCAAGATCTTTTCTTTCTCGTATAAAGCATAAGATCCTGGATCATAACTGACCAGTAATCCTAAACCTGCTGCTCGAGTAGCTATTTCCCCAGCTATAGATGCTGGAATGCTTGCTAAGTGAACTATGTTTGCTTCTTCGAGAAGCTGTTTAGGCACATCATTTGGCGATAATAATTCATTAGCGCCCCTGTATTTTACCATGAATTTTTCTCCGCCTGGTATGACTATTACTGTTACTAATCCAGGGTTTTCTTCTACTCTTTTCAAAAACTTTGTGACCACGCCGATCTTGTTAAGTTTGTTGATAATTGTATCTATGAAACTACTTGTGGAAGTAGAAGCTATCAGGTATGGTTGGTGACCGTAATACGCTACTGCTACGCTATAGTTGGAGGCAGCTCCTCCTGGACCTATTTGGATCTCATCGGCTATAATGCTTTGATCAGGGCCTGGAAGCCTTGGAACATACATTGTAATGTCTACGTTTAAGTTTCCTACAGCTATGTGTATAGGTTTTTTCTCATACTTATACCTCATTTCTATAACCTTC
>JAMOPC010000439.1 GCA_027064845.1 Desulfurococcales archaeon
AGAGAAATAGTTGACAGAAAGAAGTTACTAGAAGAACTAGGCATATAAGATTATTTACTTTTTTCTTTCTCCTTCTTTAATCTATTCTCAAAGAATGTTTCATTGGATTCATATCTTTAAACTAGTATCATTGATAACCACTTATATTATAATCCATGGACGATCATAATTATACATTAGGTGAAATAAAAATGGCTAAGTACCGTATAGAAATTGATCGAGATACATGTATTGGATGTGGAGTAGCACCAGCAATTTGCCCAGAAATATATATGCTGGACCTCAATGATGGGAAGAATAGAATCACTGATAAGTACTTGATAAAATTAGATGAACACAAGGCAATAGGAGAAATACCGGAAGAATTATATGAATGTGCAAAAGCTGGTGCGGGTTCCTGCCCTGTATCAGCAATTCGAATTATTAAAATAGAGTAATAATTGTCTTTTCTTCTTTTCTTATCCTTTTCTTATTTCTACTCCTATTCTGTCGAGAATTCTCAACATGTGGAAGTGTATTGTTCTATACAAAAACATTATCCATGTGGAGAAGATATAATGAATAAAATAGTATAGGAGGCGAATTGTATGAAGAGCCCAGACGGAATAGAGAGGTATCTTAAAGCACTAGCTCATAGAGTGAGGAGGGACATTATAAGAGCTCTATATCAGCACAAGCGCTTAAGCTACTCTGAGTTAATGAAGATAACAGGAGTAGAAGATAGTGGTACCTTTGCATTCCATCTAAAGATGCTACAAGGTCTTGTAGAAAAAGACCCAAATACAGGTGAATATAGATTAACAGAGGAAGGAATCAAAGCCTATAAGGCACTGACAATACTCACAGACGAAGAACAAACCCGTGAAGGAGAAAAAGAAAAACACATTGAGAAGAAAGAAGCTAAACCAGAAATAATAACTATCTCTGGCAAGTTATCATTTACACTGACTAAGCATCTAGCAGAAAAACTCTGCAAGGAGAACAAGAAAATATACTTCACAGACATATTAACACTAACTATTGAAGATATGCCTGAAGAACTCCTTGAATGCGTTCTTGAAGGAATAAATGATGTATTCTACATACAAGCACCCGATCACCTAAAACCACTCATAGAGATAAAATCTGGAGATATAGGATTTGTAGGTAAAAATAGTGGATTTCTAGGAAGTATGATAGCTGGATTAACATCAAGCATTATAAAAGGAGTAATGAAAGGAATAGAAGAATCAATCAAGATAAAAAGCGGTGGTAGGACGATTAAATTCAATATGGTCACAGATATTGAAGAAGCTAATTCCTTAAAAATAATTGCTGAATCATCTAGTTTAAGGATAAAAAAGGAGCAAATTGATAAATTACTCTTCAAGGGAAAAACTACTCCGAATTCTTATACGAAAGTATTCGCTGAGAATGGAATTGTGCATGTTAAATCTGAAGAGGCTGAGGGGGAATTATCTATACCAAATAATAAGATATTTGAAGAAGTGTTTATGGATATAGAATCTTCTAGCATAGGCGGAGATCTAAGTGTAAGAGAGAAACTAGATCTTAGATCGGATTCCTCTAACATATCATTGACTGTAGGCAAATTAAAGAAATCTGAAGTTAAAATAGAACTTGATTCTTCAAACGCTAAAATTGTGTTGGACTATGACGAATTCATCGGAGACTCGAATATTATCGTTAAAGGTGATTCTAGCAATGTTAGCCTAGAAGTAAGAATACCCAAGGAAACAGCTATCAATGCCGTACAAGAAAGCGGTATTGGAACCATGATCGTTGAAGGAATAACATCGGGAAGCTACAAAGATAAAAACTATGAAAAAGCAAAATCAAGACTCAATATAACCATTGATATTGATGACGGAGTGTACAAAGTGAATGTTGTAAGAAAATAATCCAAGAACTAAACAATTTATAAAAACATATATTCCTATATGGAGTTAGAGGAAGCTTAAATAAATGGATTACTTTTAGCGGGTTCTGCGTTGGAAGACTATAGAAGAACAAGAATCGATCCTAGGCTTTGTGCTATTTGTAGAGGTAAGGGTTTGTGTGGTTTAAGCTATTGTCCCTTGTTAGCAAAGAAGACTGCTACTTATAAGTTGAAGAGGATTCATGGTTCGCAGGAGGTATTTGGTAGTAGTCCTCCAGCCGTTTTTGTTGGGAGGTATGGGTATCCATACGTGAATGTTGGTCCTTCTGTTCCTCCGGAGACGGGGGATACTAAGATATATGATCTTCCTGAGAAGTGGCTTGGTTTAAGGATTGAGCAAATACTTGATTATAGATGGTCACTGGTAACTGGTTCTATAAAATATCCTGTTAGAAGGAGGAGTGATCCTTTCCTTGAGAAGATCCATGAAATGGTTTTGTCTCTGAAGCCAGTTGATGTCGAGGTATACTTGGAGAAGCCTCCTAGACCAACAATACTGTTTAGCGAGTATGAGCCTCCACAAGGTCCTAGAGCTCCTCTCAGAGACTTCAGGATCGCTAGTAACCCATCTATACCTAGAGTACTTGATAGAGTATATAATGACCTCTACTTGAAAGCGAGTGAAGCAATAATAGTTTTGTATAAAGCAGGGATACCCGTTAGCGTTATTCAGAAAGTGCTTAGTGTAGGGGCTTTAGGAACATATATGGATCGAAGACTTGTCCCAACTCGTTGGAGCATAACAGCTGTTGATGATACTATATCGAAATACTTGATTAACAAGATAAAACAATACAATGTAATCAATAGTATAGAGGTTTATATGAGGAAATACTATGACAACTTATTCATAGCAATACTATATCCTGGAAAGTGGAGTTTTGAATGGATGGAGGCTTGGTGGCCTGGCTCTACGTGGAACCCTGGAAATACAGAGATAATAGTCGAGGGCGACTACGAGGGATATAAGGGAAGAAAAACTTATCCCGAGATAGGTGGATGTTATTTCGCTACACGTCTTGCTGTAGCTGAGCATCTCGAGAGAAGAAAGAGACAAGCTATTGCTATTGTATTAAGAGAAATATACCCAGGCTTTAACTTACCGATAGGTGTATGGTTTGTACGAGAAAATATTCGTGCAATGTTGAGACAAGGACCTGTACTAAAAACTAATGATATAAAAGAGGTACTCGAATTCATAAACATGCATACAAAATTTGGAGTCAAGAAATGGCTTAATGCATCAAGGCTTCTTCAAAGAATACTTTTCTACAATACAATTGATAAATATATTGAGAAAGGGTAATAGTAATTGAATAACCAGTCAAGGAAGCCAAGAATAATAGAGATTACTGTTAAGAAAGCCCTGACTAGAAGCGGATTACCAGATATAGACTACGCCCTTAATCCTTACCTTGGCTGTCTACATGGATGCATCTACTGTTATGCAAGAAACTACACATACATCAAAGAGATAAGAGAAAACTGGGGCAGAGTAGTTGCTGTGAAAACTAATCTCATAGACATTCTTAGAAAAGAGATATCTATGGTTAAGAAAGGAGTTGTCGGCGTAGGAACAATAACAGATCCTTACCAACCAGTTGAAGCAATATATGAGCTAACCCGGAGATCCCTTATCTTATTATTAGAGAAAGGTTTTCATACAAGTATACAGACAAAGAATACCCTAATTCTCAGAGACATCGACATATTCGAGAAATATGTTGATAGAATAGACATTGGCTTCACCATAACTACTATGAACAACGAGACCGCTCGCTTAATCGAACCATATTCCTCTCCTCCTACTATGAGAGCTTTTGCACTAGAAAAGATATCCAGCCGCGGAATAGATACTTGGATCTTCTATGGGCCAGTCATTCCCAAACTAAACGATGATGAAGAAACAATCAAGAATATTTTATTGCTTGCTAAGAAAACTAGGAGCCGAGTACTCGTTGATAATCTACATATAAAGAGCTTCATGTACGATAGTAATCATCCATTAAGAAAATATGTGTACATGGCTAGGAGATATGATTGGAAGAAATTCTATGACAAGGTTCTAGAAATGTGTAGTTCTGAAAATGTTAAATGCATTATAGGGTTTTATGAGCCCAGTGATAAGCATATTTTGTTAGATAAATTTGTTGCATGAGTCTAATTTTCTTCAGAATGATTGTTTATTCCTAGTAATGATCTTTATAAGCTCATTTTTAAAACCATAATCATTCTTGAATAACCAATTGTATACCTTATCGTATTTACCGTTTACATTTATCTCTATTCCTTTTTCAGTCTCTTTAATCGATAATATACACCATTTTATTCCGTCTGAAACTGTTCTCATCGACAGGATCTTTTTAACGATATTTTCGGCTGACACTAGTTCTGTTAGTTCTTTTGAATCGATAAGTCCTGAAGGAAGAGGTACTAAGAAGAATCTCGCTAGTTTCCATCTATTAAGTCTGCTCGTATACCTTATTTTTTCGGAGGAGATATATCGGCTTAGTTCTTCTAGTTCATTAAGTTGTTTTGAATGATCTATTTTAGGGCTAAGAATAATTGATCCTGGGTCGGGGGAGTTTTTAAGAGAATTAAGTGGTTTTATCAATAGTGATTTTCTATATTTTTTCTCGAGAAATAACCAGAAATAAGCGTCTAGACCGAAGCTTCTTTCTTTACTTGTATAGACATTGTACGGTATACTTATTTTGTAAAGCATATATATTACACCTAGTTTCTTTCATGTAGGGAAAAAACTTATATACTTACCCCTCTAGCTTATACTAATGTGCATAGCACACATAGGTGGGATTGTATGACATATAAATACTATAAAGCATTAAGTAAAACCACTGCTATAATTATACTTGTTGTAGTTATTGTAGCTATTGTAGCTGCATATTTTGCTTTTCAGCCTGGAGCGCCTCAACAAACCACAACTACTACAACTACTCAGACTACTACAACGACTACAACAACTAAATCACCCACTGGAACTACTACGACTACAACCCCTGCAGGCCCTACTGCATTAGTGATTGAGACAAGCAAAGCCTACGTAGTTGTGGGTCCTAAGGGCTCAATAGTTCCACCTATTTCAGGTAGTAAGAAGATAATAGTAGTAGCATATGTTGTAGATGAGAAGAAGACCAAACCAGTTGAGAACTCAACTGGTTTCGTAGATATTAATCCCTCGTTTTTCAGAGATTACAACGTAGACGCTTTGATAATGGCAGCTAGAAAAGCCACAGATCCCTTCATAAGATACCAGATATACGAGGCTGTCTATAAGCTAAGTAATGAAGAAGTACCGACTCTGTGGCTGGGACAATATGTACTCGTAAGAAACTATTGGAGCTGGCTACACGGCAGATATTATCACCCAACATTAGCTGAGAGATATGATCTCCTATGGGAGGACTCTAATGCACCAACAGTAAAGATCGGTATTAAAGATTATGTAAATGACCCACACACCTACTCAATAATCACATTCGGATGGCCAGACACATTTGACCCAGCAGCAGACTATGAGACTTTTGGATGGGCTATATGGCAGAACATAGGTGACTCACTAGTAACTTATTGGAAAGAAGACACGAAGACTATAGTTCCAAGACTAGCTGTTGCATGGGCACATAACAAAGAAGGTACTGAATGGTACTTCGTAATTAGAGGAGGAGTCAAAGCTTATGATGGATGGCATGACAAAGCATACGACATATCAGCTGTAGACGTATTATTCTCAATCTGGAGAATTGCTAGACTACAACTAGACCCAAGCTGGATGATAACAGAGTTCTTCGATGTTAACGCAAGTAGTGTACTAACAGAGGATGAATTCAACCAGCTACTACAAAGCGGTGAATTAGTAGCTGAATTCAAGGGCAAGACAACTGAGCCAAAATCACTACAAGACCTCTTAAGCTTCTTCGGATACAGCGGTGATACGGCTGGAGTTGTAAAGCTAAAACTATGCTATCCATATGGTGCTATCCTAAGCATATTGGCAGACCCATTCGTATCAGTAATACCAATGAAGTACTTATTCGACAACGTTGACGAGCTAAAAGGCAAGTATGAACAAGCACTAGCTGACAGCCAGAACGGTAAGAACCCAGCCGCATGGGCAAAATATATTGGTACAGGAGAACAAGAACCAACACATCTATTCCTACACCAATACCCAGTGGGTACAGGTCCATACTACATTAAGGAGTACGAGGAGAATAGCTACATAGTACTAGAATACAATCCATACTATTGGAACAAGACTCTATGGAACACTAAACCATACGGTGAAAACGGCAAACCACTACATGAGAGAGTAATCTACTTAATCAACGATGACGCGGTCTCCAGAATAGAGATCCTAAAGAGAGGACAAGCAGATACAGGTGCAATACCAGTAGATAGGCTCAAGGACATAAAAGGATACCAGTTCAAAGGTACGTCATTCAAGATCATTGTTGAAGAAGGAGGATTAGAACCAACCATAGTATACATAGTGTTAAACGCTAACAAGCCACCGTTCAACAACAAGTTGGTAAGACAAGCATTAATGTACGCAATACCATTCGACCAGATCAAAAACGATGTATATGCAGGCTATCTTGAGAGATTATATGGTGTAATACCAGCAGGCTTCCCAGGACACAATGACGATATCGTGATCAAGTACACCTTTGACCTAAACAAGGCAATGCAGTTAATACAAAAATCAGGCATTGATCCAACAAAGTACAGTTTCGAGATATGGTACAACTCTGGTAACACACAGCGTGAGAAAATAGCCACCCTGCTCCAGACATATTGGGGCCAGCTAGGATTCCAAGTAACAGTTAGAGCATTACAATGGGGTACATTGCTAACAAAGACCGAGAAAGGAGACTTTGACGTATACATTATTGGATGGGCACCTGACTATCTAGACCCAGACAACTACGCAGGACCATTATTCTATGGTGGAACAAAGTTTAGTGTCTTAGACTACCAAGTAGTAAGCTCAGTCGAGGAGGCTCAACAGATTTTCAGCAAGTAATGAATCCACATAATTGGGAAAAACGTAACAACCAAAATTAATTTTTTAAACACCTTTTTCCCCATATTCTCTTTCTGTAAAATTGCGTGGTGCGGGGAATGGCTGAGCTCAAGAGATTCCTTGTAAGAAGGCTCTTGACCTTTATACCGACGCTAATAGGTGTTACTTTCATAGTTTTCGTTATTGCTGCAGTGATCCCGACAGATCCTGCAAGAATGTGGGCTGGTGGTGAAAAAGCCAATCCCAAGGTCATCGAGCAGTTAGAGAAAGAATACCATTTGAAAGGCAACATACTCGAAAGATATTATTTCATAATGTACAAGTTATTCACTAATCAAATGGTAAGTCCTGTGACCCATCACTATATTTGGGACGATTTAGCAAGGAGGTTCCCAGTCACTATTCAATTAACTCTAATAGCATTCATTTACATCGTATTAATAGGTATACCGTTAGGAATAATCGCTGCTTTAAAACGTGATACTTGGGTAGATACAGCAGTCAGAATATTTGCATTAATAGGTGTTTCAACTCCAGTCTTCTGGCTTGCCTATCTATTAATATTTCTCTTCTTTACTCAGTTAGGCTGGATAACCCTAGCGGGAACACCCAAGCC
>JAMOPC010000440.1 GCA_027064845.1 Desulfurococcales archaeon
GGATACGCTAAGCTTGCAACCTCAAAGATAACCTCATTAGGATTAGACGCGGGCGTTAAGAAGGTAGCATTACACGTTAACTCGAAAAACACCATAGCAATAAGAGTTTACAAGAGACTAGGATACTATGAAACCAGTAGAAAAACATGGCTAATAGTTAAAAACAAATACCTCTAAAGGCTTCTCATAGACTAGTGAGAGTAATGCTTAATTCGAAGAACATTAGTACCAGGTTGAATATAGGATATATTCTCATCAATGCACCAAATATATTAGTCATTTCCTGTACATCTTTTAACTCAGCGTATAAATGAACTTATAAATCCTTGTTATTATTGGTTTGTTTTAAATCAAAAGTAGGTGAAAAACATAACCACTAGTATTTCTCTGATCGGTCTTCATAGTATGACCGTGTTAATCAAGTCAGAGAGCACCTTAACAGGAGATAGTAGTTTGCCGTTCTTACTTGATATACTTGTTTAAAAATTTATGGGTTTAGCCGTGTAAGTATCTTACTTTTTTCTGGGAAAACTATATAAATGATCATATATAGAAACAATTAATAATAGTAGTTAATCGAGTTCTTTTAGAGGTTGATTGTATGTCTATGGAGGCTTTAACTAAGGTTCAAGCTATTATTATAGCTGTTATTGTAATTATTGCAATAGTTGCTGGAGTAGGATATTATCTCATGACACAACAGCAGCAAGCAGGTCCAACAAAGATCGTGTGGGCATCAACACAGCTCAACCCGCCAGAGGAGCAATCATTTGTAAAAGGAACATTACTGGCAGATTTTAAGAAAGAAACAGGTATTGAGGTCGAATTCATAGCTATATCATATGACCAATTAGCAACCAGGCTTGAGTCAGAAGAGAAAAGCGGTAAGGTAACGATAAGTCTCATCGGAGACTTGCATGGTGGATTAGACTATTTCGCGAGCAAAGGATGGTTAATGGACTTATCAAAGTTCGGCACATTATCTGGAAGAACATTCCCCAAAGTCCTCGAAGACTATAGTAAACTACATGGGATCAAAGCCTACATACCATGGATGACTGCTACCTACGTAATGGTCGTCAACAAGAAAGCATATGATTACCTACCAGATGGCTTAACACCAGATGATGTAAGAAAAGGAACTAGTAAGTGGACCTACGATGCTTTACTAGCATGGGCTAAGAACTTAGCGGAAAAGACTGGATCTCCGAAACTCGGATTCCCAGCAGGACCAAAGGGATTGTTCGTAAGATTCCTGCACGGATTCTTATACCCAGCATTCACAGGCTATCAAGCTAAAGCCTTTAACAGTGATGACGCTGTACAGTTGTGGGAGTATTTGAAAGAGCTATGGAAATACGTTGTACCACAGAGCACAACTTATGACGCCATGGCTGACCCATTACTCAAGGAAGAAGTATGGATTGCATGGGACCACACAGCGAGAATCAAGGATGCTATTGAGCAGAAACCAGATCAGTTCGAAGTAGTACCTGTACCTAGAGGTCCTAAGGGTAGAGGCTTCATTCTGGTAATTGCTGGATTAGCTATACCCAAGAACGCGCCCAATGCTGATGCTGCTTGGAAGTTAATAGAGTATTTGACAAGACCAGAAGTGCAGGTTAAAGTGTTAGAGAATACAGGTTTCTTCCCAACAGTGAAGGAAGCAACAGGTAAGATACCCAGTGGACCATTAAAAGTATTAGCAGAGGGTGTAGCTGCACAACAGAGCGCTGAAGATGCAATTGTAGCATTGATCCCAAGCCTTGGTGCGAAGGGAGGAGATTTCAAGAACATATATATAACAGCATTTAATAGAATTGTCTTAAACAATGAAGACATAAAGACTGTGCTTGATGATCTATACGATGACCTAATAAGCCTATTTGAATCACAAGGACTCGAAGTACCATAACAATAAGTACACAACCAATTATATATCATAATCTAAACATATTCTTTTTTAAACACATAATCATTGTATCTATTTAATGTTTATATGGTGGCACATAAATGTCTAATGAAGAAATCCCAACCAGTGTAAAACTTAGTAAGTACACTCCATATTTCCTGATTTTACCTACTTTAGCCTATATGGTGTTCTTTATAGGATATCCTCTTGTTCAAGGAATAATGCTTGCATTTTTTGATGAGCAAGGCAGATTTACGCTAGAAAATGTTAATTACCTACTATATGGTCCAGGCTCTCTCTTTTGGGATGCCTTAAAATACACTATATTATTAGCTGCCGTTATTATCCCTATACAGGTTAGTATCGCTTTCGGTCTCGCACTATTATTTAATTTAAGGTTTCCGGGTAAGAATGCCGCATTATACACTGTTATTCTTCCTTTAACTATTAGTGATGTAGCTGCAGGTCTTATATGGTATGTTATGCTTGGACAATATGGTTTCTTCAACAAGATCCTCATGAATCTCGGAATAATTAGTCATCCAATAATATTTTTTGGCATTAAGGATATGGAGTTCATAGCAATAGTCATTACCGAGATTTGGAGAGCGACGGCTATAGTATTCATAATAATTTATGCAGGACTTCAAATGATAAGCCACGAATACTATGAAGCAGCTGAAGTATTTGGAGCAACTACTTGGCAGAGATTCAGATACATAGTATTCCCCTTACTACTTCCTAGTTTACAAGCAGCATTAATCATAAGGACACTGTTCGCATTCCAGATATTTGGCGTAGTATGGACTCTTGCTGGTAGAGATATACCAGTATTAGCTGGTGAGGCATATTATGCTCAAACAGAGCTCCTCAGACCTGGTGTTGCGAGTTTGTATGCATTAATAATTGCTGGGCTTAGCATAGCAGTTGGCGCTCTCTACATTAAGTTCTTTAAAGCAAAATACTTGGAGGCTGGTATGTAATGAGTAGAGAAGTTCTCGTAAAGAAATCTGATATTGTAAAATATTATTTGAGAAAAATAATCATAGCTGGTTTAGTAACGATTGCCGTGACATGGGTCGCATTACCGTTTATTATGACGATTATATACGCTTTATCTGATCCGGATCAATACTATGATCCACATATTGTAATACCGACAAGGTATACTTTAGAACACATACATAAACTAATTGTTCTAGGTGCTTGGAATGCTACTATTAATAGCGTGATTGTCGCTGTGCTCACAATACTGTTTAGTTTTGCAATAGGTCTTCCAGCAGGATATGCTTTCGCAAGATATGCGTTTAAGGGAAAGGATTCTTTAAAACTATTCATTGTAGCACTTAGAATGTTCCCAATGATGGTCATAGCCGTACCACTACTGGTACTCTACTTTAAACTAGGTCTCGCAGACACCCTCTTAGGAATAGCTTTAGCACACACAGCTATGGCTCTGCCTTTCGTCATCTTGATAACATCAGGTATAATCGCTGGTGTTCCCGTAGAATATGAGGAGGCTGGCCTAGTTTTTGGACTGAATAGAATAGGTGCTTTCTTCAGAATAACTCTCCCACTAGCATTACCTGGACTAGCAGCAGCAGCTATCTTTACATTTATTATGAGCTGGAACGAGGTATTTATAGCAGCTGTTCTGAGTTTCCAGAATAGAACACTCCCAGCATTTATATTAAACCTTATTGGTGGAGCAACGGATTTCATAAAGTTCGCAGGAGCGTTCATAATGGTTATACCGGCTCTTGTATTCGTATTTGTAGCGGGGAAGTACTTGGTGAGAATGTGGGGTATAACCCTGAAATAACACATGTTTATGGGTGATACGTATATGGTAGATGTTCATCTAAGAGGAGTCGTCAAGAGGTTTGGTAAAACAATAGCATTGAGAGGAATAGACTTAGATATTAATGATGGAGAATTCGTAGTTCTTCTAGGTCCGAGTGGTTGTGGTAAAACAACCACCCTTAGAATAATTGCTGGATTAGAGAAGCCAACAAAGGGAAAAGTAATCTTCGGTAATAGAGACGTAACCTATCTTCCTCCAAGAGAACGTAATATATCCATGGTTTTCCAAAGCTACGCTGTATGGCCACACATGACTGTATATGACAATATTGCTTTCCCACTCAAAATAAAGAAAGTGCCTAAAGAAGAAATAGATAAGAGAGTAAAATGGGCAGCTGAGCTCCTCCAGATAAGTGAGCTCCTCAACAGGTATCCACACCAGCTAAGTGGTGGTCAGAGACAAAGAGTAGCAGTTGCTAGAGCAATAGTTGTAGAACCCCAAGTACTACTTATGGACGAGCCACTAAGCAATCTAGATGCATTACTGAGAGTGAAGATGAGGAGTGAGATAAAGAAGCTACAGAGAAGGATAAAAGTAACAACTATCTACGTTACCCACGACCAAGTAGAAGCAATGACTATGGGAGATAGAATAGCAGTAATGAACGCTGGAAAAATCATGCAAGTCGGTACACCATGGGAAATCTATAATAAGCCAGCCAATGTATTCGTAGCAGGATTCATTGGATCACCGCAAATGAACTTCATTGACGTCACAATAGAAGAAGCACAAGACGGGGTTAACCTCGTATCAAGTGATTTCACGATAAAGTTACCGCAAGAATACATCTCATTACTTAAGGATTATGTAGGAAAAACAATGATCCTAGGCATAAGGCCTGAACACATGTACCCATTAGGATATGTTCCAGCAAATCTTCAGAAAAAAGATAAGATCAAGGGAGTAGTAGACTTTGTCGAAGCCCTCGGATCGGACACTATTATCCACCTTAATACGGGTTCAAAAATAATAGTTGTTAAAACAAGCGGAACGTATAGGCCTAAGATCGGAGAGGAGCTAGAGATAGTGATCGACTTAGATAAGATACATTTATTCGATAAGAATACCGAGAAAGCAATAATATAGATCTAGTGATCAAGATATGTTCATGAATATAAAAATCGAGGGATACGATAATCTAGAAACTATAAAAACAAGGATTGATGAAGTAGATAAACTAGTTGTTATACCTTCGAGAAACGCTGCTGAAACCATAGCTTATGTAGTAATAAACTCGTTCAAGGGATTAGAAAAAATAACCAGTAACGGAGCAGTAATTGTCATAGACGGATTGAGCGAGGACTCAACAGTAGAAATAGTTAATGCTTTAAAGAAAAAGTTCTCAAATCTCTTTATAATACCAAACATATTGTCACCTGGAAAAGGAGGAGCTATGAAAACGGGAGTGCACATAGCAGATGCTCTAAATGCCAATATCCTAGTGTTCGTGGACAGCGATCTCAGGAGCATATCGCCAGAATGGATCATATTGTTAGCAAAGGGAGCAGAAAAACAAGGATACTGTACACCATATTATATAAGAGACAGATTTGATGCAACCATAACGAATTTTGTCGCCAGACCATTAACAACAACAGCATATCTCATAGACTTATCCCAGCCCATAGGAGGAGACTTCGGATTATCCAAGAACTTTATTAAGTATTTGTCTAGAGAAGCGCCTTGGCACAATTGTTATTGGAACCTATTATTCGGAACAGATATCTTCATAACCCACACCGCTCTCTACACAGGCATAAAACCTGCAGAAGCATATCTTGGATCAAAAATACACGAATCAAAAGATCCTGGTAAAAGCCTTAAAAACATGTTTATAGAAGTAACTGGAAGCTTATTCACAGCATTAATAGAATATGCAGAAGCATGGACAAAGATAAAAGAGAAACAAGTATTGAAACCAGAAATAATTAAGGAACCAGAACCACCCTTCATACCTCCGCCAAGGATAATTGTTGATAAAGAATACTCGTTAAAAACATTTAAGAAAATTAGCGAAGAACCACATAAATCCATTATTAAAAAATTCAGCAAGGAAACTATGAACATACTCGAGAAAGCACTAACTAATAATAAAGGATTAAGCGGATCTGAGTGGGCAGCCATTCTCATAGAAGCATACAAGTTGTTTATCAAGACACCAAGATATTTCCTTAAAAAAGCTCTACTAGATACTCTTTACCATTTATGGCAGGGAAGACTATACAGATACTACCAAGAAGCAAGTGATTTAGATGAACATGAAGTGAGAGAACTACTAGAAGAACAAGTACATAAAGTACGAGAACTTAGAAGCTTAATGCTCGAAGAAACCCTGAAGTATATCTAAGTTTTAGACATGGACTACTCCCCTTATGTGTGTACATTTTTATAAATCTACAAAGTAGACTACTATTATAATTGTGTTTGGACAGGTGCACTTCTATGAGCGACCCATATGTCTGGATGGAGAACTTAAAGGATTCACGGGTTTTAGAATTTATTCAAAAACATAATGAAAGATTCAAAAACTTGGTCAGAGGTATTAGTGAAGAATATATTGAGAAAATCAAGAAATACTATGATGTACCAACAATCATAGATATAGCTCCATCCGATAAAGGAATATATTTTATTATTCGTGAGGGTATGGAGTATAAAATCAAATTATTAACAACTAGAAATGAAATATACGAAATAATCTCCTCGAATGATATTGGAGAAAATGTTTTGTTTAGAAGTATTACCAGTAGAGAGGACGGTGAACGCATAGCTTTCTTCTATACAATAGCTGGAAGTGATGAAGGCTATGTTAAGATAATGAATCCATTCACTCATGAAACTATAGATGAACTCAAAGGAACTGCATGGGATATTGTTTGGGTTAGAGGAGACGAGTATTTTTACTCAAGATTTTATAGAAAAGGAAAAACACCTGATGGCGCAGAAGCCCCTGCTGAGAGAATATTGTTGAGAAACCCTGCTACTGGTGAGGAAATTATTGTTTTCGGAAAAGAATATGGGACAAATTATCAAATAGACATATATAAGCCATGGAAAGAAGACAGAGTATTTATTATTGTTGAATATGGTTGGCATAAGACCAAGATCTATTCTGGTCCCTTGAAGAATCCTGAAGAGTGGCAATTATTATTTGATGGTGGAGACAATAGAGTTAAACCTATAGGGTTCTATGGAAAAGATGCATATCTAATATACTATGATGGAGAAGGACTTGGAAGAATTGTTAAGGTAACGGATAATAGAGAAATTAGTGAAATAGTTAGCGAGGACAAATACCCGTTACGTAAAGGAGTGTTATATAGGGATAAATTGTTTCTAGAATATCTCGTTGATGCTCATAGCGATCTAAGAATGTATAGTCTGGAGGGCGAATTAATTAAGCAATACAAGTTTAATCAACCACTCACTATTGAGCTATTAAGTTATGATGACAATAACCTTTACTTAGTGATTGAATCCTTTAATATTCCGAGAAGTCTCTACACTCTCGGTGGAGACAGTATATATCCTGTCATAGGGTATTCTAGTATTGGAGGAATAGAAGTTTCTGAAGAATGGGCCAAGTCAAGTGATGGAACACTAATTCACATGTTTATTGTTAAGAACCCGGAAAAAGACAATGGTAAAGCAATTGTTTATGGATACGGAGGATTCGGTATCTCAATAACACCATATTATCTGGGACCATTCCATGCATTCCTCGAGGAAGGTGGCTGGTTTGTCATGGCTAATCTCCGTGGAGGAGGAGAATATGGTGAGAAGTGGCATAAGATGGGTATGA
>JAMOPC010000441.1 GCA_027064845.1 Desulfurococcales archaeon
TGGAGTAGTGGATCAGCATATATAAACAGTACCGGAAACACTTTAGTTATTACAGAGCAGAACATCATAGATGCTACCATCGAGACCATAACAGCTAAGATCATATTCCCTAACGGAATATATTCCGATAACACCAAGTCAAATTATGATATAAAAACAATTACCAACACGATAAATTATGGAGAATACGTCACAATAGAATATAACAATATAGTGATAACAGGTAATGCATCACTAGAATCTCCAATCATACTTGAACAATGTATATTAGTAAACATTGATGGAAGCCAAGCATGGATAAACAAAACATACGTTGTTTGGGCAAAAATAAGCAATCCTGAACTTAACATATCATTGATAGACACAGGATTTAATACAAGGATAGTTGGCGAGGAAATAGATAATGCTGGTATATATCTTATGTTTCAAAGCTACTCACATGATCAGATCAATCAATTAATACTTAGTATCGAACTTCCAGATGGAATAAGAGGTCCTAACGAGAAGAAAAAGCTCGTCATAATCGAAAAAACTACTATCAATTACTTAGATACATTTACTATAACTATTGATGGTCTTAGAATAAATACTACTCAATCAGAAGAAGTGTTGAAGATTAGGATACGTGCAAGGCTTGTCGCTGGTAGCACTGTTTATGAGGCATCAAGAGAATATAATGCAAGACTTTTCCTTAACTCATCTTATTTCCCCATAATAGTTACAGGTAGTAGAATAACGTATAATAACCAACCAGCAACGATCATGCCTAACAGTTACGGCTTAAGCTTAAGCCTTATAATGACCAATTATGCCGCTGTAACTGTTTCCTCGGTAAAAGTAAAACTCGAAATGCCAAATGGTTTCAAAATACTTGGCTCAGATACAAGCTACGTGAACAACATTGCTCCCGGCGCAACATTTTCAATAACGTACAGATTTAATTCCGAGAACATAACTCCAGGAACCTATAGTGCACTAGCCCAAATAGAAGCCGCGATCAATGAAAAAGGTTCTACAATAATTTTGAAGAAAACTTATAGAATAAAACTGGTCGTAGAATCACCAAGTAGGTATGAGTCAAAAATAGAAATTTTATCATATTATTGGGGAACAACTACTCCTACACAAGTCTATCCGGGCGATAGAAAAGCACCATTAACAATAAACGTTATCAACCTGGGTCCCTATAGGATTCCTAGTCTCAAAGCAGAGCTTCTTCCATTAGATCCGTCTATCAAGGTTTTGAATAATGATGTTTTATGTCAAGCCTTGGAAGTAGGTTCATCATGTAGATTGACCTTCTATTTAGACTTAGCTAACGTATCAGCTGGAATAAAGAAGTTCACATTGAAAATAAGCTACCTTCAAGGACTATATGGTTCGATCAATATAATTTCCTACAAATATGATTTAGTATTGTCTCTAATAGAATATAGTGGAATATACAAGGGTATGAGGATATATGTTACTGATATGGGTTGGTTAAATGATTGGCCTGCATACCCTGGTTCTAAAAAAGCTGTATATACTATTACTCTTGCTAACCTTGAACCCTATAATATTGGTTCAATAATAGGAGTCCTAGAAACAAGCATAAATATAACAAATGCAACTCTTAATGGGCTGCAAGCCTATGTAGCAGGCCCCATTAATTCCTTACAAACATTTACTCTTAGCTTTACTGTGAATATAGGAGAAGATGTTAAGCCAGGAATATATCCTGGTATAGTCAAGATAAGCTACTATGTTCATAGTGGAAACGGAGGTATTAGGAGAACTCTTCTACTACCCATAGCAATAAATATAAGTGATCCAGCAAAGGCTTTTGATATGATACAGTATGGATGGATTAATGGACAGCCACCACTTAAGATCCATGGAGCAGAATATTATGTCATTCTAAGAAACTCCGAAATACCTTCACTTACTGGATTATACATGGAGGTATCTTTACCAAATAATATAACCTTATCAACAACAAACACTAGCACTGGAAAAATTGTTCCCAAAACAATAACGCCATCAATACCCAGTGCTCAGCAACTATCCCAAAACCAATTATTAAAAATATTAATGCAACAAACCACTTCAATGCCGCAGGGGCAAACCTCTATTGGTAAGGGAGACTTCGCCTCTTTTGTCATTAAAATGAACCTATATCTTAAACACCCAGTTAATACACACATACATGCAGAGATACATTTTATAGACCACTGGGGATCTAAATATTCTGTACCTATAGATGTACCTCTAATAATTACGGGAGTTCCCGTAAAATTATCTATATTACCTACATCTCCTGTTGTTGTGTTTAATAATGGTACAGGGTACATAGACGTATTAGTAGTAAATAAGTATGTTGGAGAGATCTATGATAATTACCTAGTATTAATCCCCCAATCACCAAATATTATTCCAGTTGATAATGTAAAGTATATTGATGTGATTAAAAGCGGGGAAAACGTTACGTTTAGATACAAACTCATATACAATCCAATAGCTGTTTCCCAGTATATGGGGTATAGTGGGTATGTTCAGGGATTGTCCGCTATATTTCGCGTAGCACTAATATATAGGGACCTTAGTGGAGCTGTAAATGTATATAACACAACATTAGCAGCTAAAGTATCTCCATTTATAGACATAGAGTTGGCTAAAGACTCTGTGGTGAAGTATAAAAATGGAGTAATTTATGTTAATGGGTTGCTGATAAACTATGGTATATCGGAGGCAAGAAGCGTATATGTAAAAGTAGTTTATGAAAACTATTCTTCGTTATCGTTCCTGGGAGACATAGATCCAGCTTCTCAAACAGCTTTTAGAGTTGAATTAAAATTGCCCATTATACCAAAGGGTAATGTAACAGTGATTGTTGGATATAGAGATGAATATAATTCGCAGTATATTAGAAAATACTATTTACCTATAATGCATGAAGAGGTAAAAACATTCACAACCATTACCGCACAAGCAGGTGGAGTCATTCATTATTATTATTATCTAACAATTATAGCTGTAGTAGTTTTTCTAGGAGGGGTTTTCTATGTATTATATAGGTATACATCTAAAGCATTTAAGCAACGAAAAACAACCTAGTTTGCATCGAGGGGGCAAGTGTGTATCCTAGCGATATTATAAGATTATCCATTAAGACATTGTCCGAAAAACGTACAAGAGCTATACTAACCATTATAGGGATAGCGATCGGCCCTTTTGCGATGATTATGATCAATGGAGTAACCAGTGGTTATACAAAATATGTTATAGAGCAAATACAGGGACTTGGTCAGAACTTAATTGTGGTAACTCCCTCTGAGGATTATGAATTAACAGAAAATGATCTCGATTTTTTCAAGTCTTTGAATGGTGTGGTTGATGCTGTGCCATTTTATAATACGCAGGGTAGAATACGAATTGGCAGTGAGGAAAAAGATGTATTCATATATGCCGTCGATTATGACTTCTTATTTAAAGCTATTCCAAGCCTGAAGATCAAAGAAGGAGTGATCCCATCCTCTAGTGACATTATTAAATGTGTTGTAGGACATGACATTGTATACGAAAACAATAAAAAAGAATATGATTTAGGCGATGTTGTGAGTATAGAAATTATAAATATGAAACCACGCGGTGAAATCGAAATCAAACATCTCAATTTAATTATCTCGGCAATCCTGGAAAAATATGGTGGTGCTGCATTTCTAAATCCCGATAAGACTATTTTTATGAGTTTTGAAGCTGCCGAAAGACTGTTAGGAGTGAAAAAATGGGCAGGTATACTTATTCTTGCCGAAGATCCCGCTTATGTTAGCAATATTACACAGGTCATTAAGGACGTCTATGGGAGGAATGTAAACATAATATCTTTCTATGCAATAGCTCAAATAGCATCATCGATAACAGGTGCAGTGAATTTTATGACTTTTGCTGCTAGCTTAGCTGCTTTTGCTGTAGCTGTTGCTGGTGTAGCGGCTACTATGATTACTTCTGTTATTGAGAGAACTAGGGAAATAGGAGTTATGAAGGCCTTAGGTTTTACTGATGGTCAGGTATTGATCCTTATAATATCGGAAGGAATTGTTATGAGCTTGATAGGAGCAGTGATAGGAATAGCTTTGGGGTCTATTGGTGCATATGCTCTTGCTTCTAAAGGGTTAGTTATTTCAAGTGGCTCCACAAAGATCGTTGTATACGCACCACCAGATATAAACGTTTATAATATATCTTTAACAGCTCTATTAACGGTCTTTGTAGGTATTATTGGTAGTGCTTTCCCAGCCTATAGAGCAGCAAAGATACCTCCAGCTATGGCCTTAAGATACGAGTAAGGCTTTAATCTATGACTCTTTTTAGCCACCCCCATCTAAGAACCCAGAGAAGCGCTAAGATACCAGCGACTATGTTACTGATAGCCATTGCTGTCCATATACCTATTGTACCCATCCCGATAAGTATACCGAGTACATAGCTAAGCCCTATTCTTAAAACCCATAGCCTAATGATTGATATTGCTGCAAATACCTTGGTATGTCCGGATCCACCTGCTATTCCTCCTCCTATAAAGAATAATCCAAAGAATGGTATAGACCATGTAAATATGCTTAATACTCTGGAACCTTCTATGATGACATCCTCTTCGGGAACAAAGAATGATACAGTGATGTCTCTTGTGAGGAAGATTATTATTGATCCAACTAGCAGGAATGAGAAGATGAGCATTATTGCTTTTGTAGCTATCATTTTTGCTCTTTCATAATTTTCTGCTCCGAGGTTTTGCCCGATCATTATTGAGACTGCTCTATTGATTCCCCAAGTGAAAGCTTGCATAATATCAATGATCCTTATAGCAACACCATATGCAGCTATAGCTACTGAACCGAATCTCGATACAATGCTCATCATAATAGTGAATCCTAGGGCATTAGATGATTGTTGTATGGCTAGAGGGGTACCTATCTTAATAACTTTCTTAATCCACCACTTCTCTATTCCCAGATCCTTTGTTGTTATCTTGATTTTATGATAGCCTGTAGTTAACAAATATAGTCCTGCAAAAGATACTATTGAACGAGAAAGTATTGTGGCAACAGCTGCTCCTATAACACCCATTTTGGGAAATCCTAAATATCCGAAGATAAATAATGGATCGAGCACCATATTTGTTATAGAGGATATGATATTTATTATTGTAGGTGTTCTTGTATCGCCTAAGCTATTAGCGATTGTGTTAAATGCAAACCCAATGAATGTGAGTGGCATTCCTAAGAAGATAACTCTTATATAGTTTACAGCAAAGCTATAAACATCGGGTGGTACTTGCATAAGAGCTAATATTATTGGCGATATCGTATAACCAAGTAAGCTTATTAATAAAGCCATGATCCCCATGAATGAGATAAGGTTACCAGCTGCTTTATTAGCTTGTTTATAGTCTCCAGCACCGATGTATTGTGATATAAGAGATATACCAGCCATTGCATAACCCATTCCCATAGCGTAGAAAAGCATTATTAGGGGCCAGCTAACAGTCGGTGCGCCAAATGCTTGTTTTCCGAGTTTACCAAGCCAATAAGCATCAATCAAATTATAAGACATGTTGACTAAATTAGCAATAATGATCGGATAAGCTAACCAAAATATAGTCTTGAAAATGTGTCCTTCCAGTATTCTTCCTCTTATTTTCTCGAACTCACTGGATTTCCTCTTAAACAATATATTTCACCAGAATATATTCAAACAGAAGATATTTATATTACAAGAATAAAAAATTTTCCTAGAATAACATGGATAAGGACGATGATTATGAAGAGTAAGAGAAAACATCTGAGAAGCTTATTAAGAATCTATATATTGGGAATAATTATTAAGAACGAAAAAGTACATGGTTACAGTATATACAAGGAGCTTCTTGAAAGAATAGATGAGAGCATATACAAGAAAACAGGGACCCCTTCAATAGGAACCATATATAGGATATTGAAGGAACTAGTGGAAGAAGGACTTGTTACAAAGGAAGAGAGAACTAAGAATGGTAGAAAAATAATATATTATGCACCAACAAAGAAGGGCATTGAAGAATTCTTATCTATAAGTAAAATGTTTATCACAAAAGTCATTATGGGATTATCCTTAGTCATAGACGTTGTTAAAACTCTTGACAAAAAAGGATACGACATAGTAGATATCTTCTATGATATCAAGAAAATTAATCAAATTACTTCTAGCATATAATTCGCTCATCACAGTTGAAAATAGAGGAAAATATAGTGGACCGGCCGGGATTTGAACCCGGGACCTCCGCCTTTCCCGACTTCGGTTCTTGTCCTATATGCGAGGGCGGCGCTCTTCCAGGCTGAGCTACCGGCCCACAATTTATTCATGAAATATTTTAAGAACTTATATTTTTAATTTTCAGATATGATATGGATTATAGAATAGTTTAAGTTTCTTATTTTGCTTCTACATATTTATTATGATGTATTGTAAAAAAGAGGTTTTGTATTCATTTTGTCAGTGCAAAGTACTTTTCTAGGATATCACTTATTTTTCTTGGTTTTAATGGTAGGTATGCTAATGGCGGGTTATTCTTTATTGGTTCTAGTCTTTCTTCCATTGTTGGTTTTTCTTCTATATAGAATATTCCTATAGGTATTTTGTCTCCCCATTCATATGCTTTTTTCATTGCTTCTTCCCAGTTTCTGGGATTGTGGTTTGTTTCTTCTAGTTTGTATATTCTCTGCCTATACCATGCATATGTATGTGTTCTATCGAATGTTACACATGGTTGTAGTACGTCTATGAAGCTGAAGCCTTTGTGTTTGATCGCTTCTTTGATGATGTATTTTAAGTGTTCTACGTCTCCTGCGAATCCTCTTGCCACGAAGCTTGCTCTTAGAGCTACCATCATGGCTATTGGATTAAGTGGTTCTTCCCATTGTCCCCAAGGTGTGGTTCTTGTTTTTTGTCCCTTCTCAGAGGTTGGTGATGCTTGGCCAGTTGTTAGTCCAAATACTGTGTTATTGTGTACTATTAAAGTTATATCGGGGTTTCTACGTATAACATGTGGTAAGTGACCCATTCCTATAGCATATTGGTCTCCGTCACCAGCGAAGCCTACCACGGTTAATTCTTTGTTCATTGCCTTTATAGCCGTGATCATTGGCAATACTCTACCATGTATCGTATGTATAGTATTTGTGTTAAGATAATTAGCTAATTTCCCATGACAACCAATACCGGTAACAACTACAAGTTTATATGGATCTATCCCAAGCTCACTTACTGCTTTCTTAAATGCTTGTATGATACCATAGTTTCCACAGCCTGGGCACCAAGTTATAATAGCTCCCGTTTCAGAAACCGGTTGTTTAAAGAAAGACACTTCATGATCACCTCTTTACTCGTCTACTTGTTAAGAAATCAATGATCTTAGAAGCTAGGTCTTCAGCTCTAAACGGTCTTCCATCTATTTTACCTATATGAGTGGATGTACTGATTCCTGTCTCCATCTTAACGAGTAAGCCTAGTT
>JAMOPC010000442.1 GCA_027064845.1 Desulfurococcales archaeon
ATCGTGAAGAAAACAGCTGGAGACGCACCAACTATTAACCCAGATCCTAAGGAGTTCTTTGAAGCAGCGAAGAAACACTACAAAGTTGAATTCTAACCATACCATCTTTTTTCTTCTCTTTCTCACTTTCCAGAAAAGAAGCTGATCATGTTGACTTATTAACCATTTCGACAAATAATAGTAGATCAAGTCTGGAGCACGTCAATGATGAGTAGGGTGTATGAAGAAAATTGTGCGATATAATTGTAGTGACTCCTAAAGCTACAAAGCATAAGCTGCTATTGTTCGGCAAAAATAGTGATAGATTTCCAGACGAGCCACAAGTATTAGAGGTTATTCCACGTGCAAAACATGAAGAAGAAACCCTTAAACTTAGATACGTAGAACTACCACAAGTTAAAGAGACATATGCCGTCCTAATTTCTAGGCCATGGTGGACTTATGGAGCAGAAATGGGTGTTAATGAACATGGACTAGTTATTGGTAATGTAGCTGTTTTTACTAAAGAACCTTATGAGAAAAAAGGCTTACTCGGTATGGAGATCCTAAGGCTTGCTCTCGAAAGAACACGTACTGCACGAGACGCATTAAAGTTTATCATTAACCTAATAGAAGAAGTAGGACAAGGCGGAAACCATGCATATAATAGAAAGTTTATGTATCATAATAGCTTCATAATCGCTGACAAAACAGGTGAAGCCTGGGTTCTGGAAACAGCTGGTAAATATTGGGCTGCTAAAAAGATAGACACGGTATATAGTGTATCAAATGCGTTAACAATTACAAACGACTGGGATCTCGCTCACGACGAACTAGTAAAACATGGTGTAGCCAAGCATGGATGTAGTAAAGATGATTTTAATTTCTCAAAATGCTATTCTGATAGGATCATGACGTATTTAGCTAAGGGTAGGGAGAGAAGAAAATTCACTTATAAGAAGTTATTGGGGAAAGAAGGAACCATAGACGTATATTACGCGATGAAAATACTTAGAAGTCATCACAAAGAACCCTATCATCCAGCAAAGGGCTCCATGAGAGATATATGTATGCATTATGGAGGACCACTAAGACCCACACAAACAGCTTCATCCATGATAGTATTACTTAAAAATAATAATCATCTCGCATTTGCTACCGGAGCATCTAATCCATGCCTCACAATGTATAAGCCCGTAACAATTGAATCCGGAATACCTATATTGAAAATACCTGCAATTAATAGATATGATCCCAGCGTTTACTGGTGGAGGATCGAGTACTTGAATAGAAAGATCCAATTATGCTACGATAAAGTAGTACATTATCACGTAATAAAAGTATATGAGGCTGAAAAATACATAATGGATAAAGCATTAAAGTTCTTCTATCAGGGAAAACTCTCAAAGCAAGTAATTAAAGTAATAGCTTATCAAGCTTTCAGCATAGAAGAAGAAATTATTAATAGAGATTTAGAGTTCTTTAAACGAGTAAATTGTAAGACCCCTCTATTATATTCACTCCTTCTAAGATACATTAGTAAAAAGGTTTTCATGGATATTTAGCGAGTTAATAACTTCTTTAATAGTATTGGCGTAGTTAAACTAGTAACATATATTAGAATTAGTGCTGATAAATAGAGCTCCATAGTTAATACACCTAGTGTAAGCCCGACAACAGCTATCACTAGATCAACACCTGCTCTCGGCATCATTCCAACACCAATGGTGATTGATGAACGAGTATCTAAATCCATAGCTTTAGCAACTCCTCCACATCCAAGTATCTTCCCAACTATACCTGCCAATACAATAGCAACCACTATACCTATGGCATTATACATGTTAATTCTCCCAACAACTATCCATGGATTCAACAATATACCAGCGTAAACGAAGAAGAATGGAGAAATAATCTGAGCAAATATCTCTAAGAACCTATATGTTCTCTCTTTAACAACCTTACTTAAAGCTAATCCAGCTAAATATGCGCCTATTAGTGGGGACAATCCTAGGTACGATGATAAAACAGCCATCAACATACCAATGATTAGTAATTGTATCATGGGTGTGTCTATGAGTCTAGAACTCATTATAACCCCATTAAATAATTTGTTTGAAAACTTATAGAGCAAGTAAAAGATTGAGAATATGATTATCAATGCAAGAGATATCTGTATAATTGATTCGTGTTTTACTTCCCCATAATAAGCAATACTAGATGTTATTGCAAATAAAGCCATGGCCATGACATCGTCTGCAAAAGCTGCGCCGAGAATTATTTCGCCGATTCTTGTCCTAATAACACCTAGTTCTAAGAGAGTCATTGATGTAACACTAACACTTGTAGGTGAGAGGATAGTTGCTATGAACAAAGCCGTTATGTATGAGTAATTAAATAAGAGCGCGATTATATAAGCTAGGAAAAATGTGACTAGAACGCCTCCGAGTGCTACAAGTACAGCTTTTAGTCCATATTTTTTAGCGGCTTCAATATCTGTTTCTAAACCAGCAAGGAAGATCAACACCACGATACCGAGCCAGCCTATTACTTCGACATTATGAGTGGCTTTTATAAGTCCTAGAACTGTTGGGCCTATAATAATGCCTGCAAGTAGATCTCCCAATATAGGTGGTTGTCCTAGTCTAACAATTAATTCTTCCAACGACTTAGCCAACACAATAACAATCGCTAGATCTAGTAGAATCATCAGCTCTGTATTCATTATCGATCAACAGTCTCAGAGACCTACCACAATAATAATATTCTTCACAGGATAAATAAAGAAAACTATTATCTAGTAATTATAGATAACTTATTGTATCGGGATCTTTTAATGCATGACCTGTAAATACCAGTACACCTATCTCATCTATGTTTATAGTTTCTTTTTCAACTAGTTTGAGAAAACCAGCATATGCTGTAGCACTAGCTGGTTCAACACCTATTCCTTCATACCTAGCGATCTTCTTCAATGCTTCTATTATCTCTTCATCATTTACCTTCAGAAACATTCCATTAGATTCTATAACTGCTCTTACAGCTTTCATCCAATTAATTGGTTTCCCGATCCTTATAGCTGTAGCTATTGTTTCAGGCTTATCAACGAAGAGTGGTTTCTCTGCCTTGTTCTCCCACATATTTGCTAGAGGTGATGCCCCCTCAGCTTGTACACCGATCATCCTTGGGAGTTTATTAATGTAGCCGAACATGTATAGTTCTTTGAAGCCCTTCCATATAGCCGATATATTGCCAGCATTACCAACAGGTACAACAACGTAATCCGGAACACGTCCTAGTTCATCTACTATTTCGTAAGCAATTGTCTTTTGTCCCTCAAGCCTCCAGGGGTTAAGCGAGTTAAGGGGATAATAACTGTGCTCGCTAGACCCGAATATCTTCTCCATAACATACTCTAGTGCATTATCAAAACTGCCTTCAACCTCTACTATTCGTGCACCATGAAGAATTGCTTGGGAGAGCTTTCCCCTAGCGACTTTTCCCCTGGGCAAGACAACGAGGCATTCCAATCCAGCTCTAGCAGCATAAGCAGCTGCTGATGCAGATGTATTCCCAGTACTAGCTACTATTACTCCCTTAAACCCTAGATACTTAGCAAGGGTTATACCAACAGTCATTCCCCTATCCTTAAAGCTACCAGTGGGATTAGCTCCTTCAAACTTAGCATATATTCTATAATCCCTACCAGTATCTCGTAGGACTACTCTCTTTAAGGGTATTAGAGGAGTACCTCCCTCACCGAGAGATACTGGCTCGATGTCTTCCCGTATAGGTAATAATTCCCTGTATTTCCATACACTCGGTTTTCGACTACTAAGCTTTTCCCAATCTAGATGTGGTTTTGGTACAATAACTTCTAGTAATGAACCACATTTCGGGCATTTAAACAAATATAGTTGTGGCTCAAATTCTTTGCCACAGTTTATGCATCTAAGATATACTTCTTTCTTAACAACGTTCCAAATACTATGACGAATACTCATGATCACACCTCTTATGCTAGATCATTTTTCTCTGTTTCAAGAGCTCGGCTATGAGGACAGCGTTTCCAGCAGCTCCTCTGATCGTATTGCTTCCTACTACGAAGTACTTTATCTTATTCTCTCCCTTATAGATACTGATTCTACCAACTGATACACTCATGCCATTCCCATTCATTCTATCGAGTCTTGGTTGAGGCCTGTTATTACTTCTATGAACAATTACTGGTTTTTCAGGGGCTGTTGGAAGCCCACTTAATCCTTTAAAGCCTTCATATATATTTATGATCTCATCAATACTTTTAGGCTCGTTATGTGTTTTTACAAGTACTGATATGGAATGCCCCTCTAGAACTGGTACTCTCGTACACCTAGCATAGATCCTTATATCATTTCTTTCTATTATTTCACCATTTCTTGTCATGCCAAGTATTTTCTTAGGCTCATATTCTAGTTTCTCCTCCTCACCAGGTATATAGGGTAGGATATTATCGATGATCTCGAGACTAGATACTCCATGAAGACCGGCACCAGACAAGCCTTGCATCGAGACAGCATATACTTCGCTAATACCATATGTATCAAGTATTGGTTTAAGCGATAATGATAATATTGCTGAAGTACAGTTCGGAACCTTTACTATGAATCCCTCCCATCCCCTCTCTTGTCTTTGATAATCAATAATATCTAAATGCTCAGAGTTTATTTCGGGAATAATCACTGGGATATCCTTTTCTCTACGAAAACAACTAGCGTTAGAAACTATCACTAAGCCTTTCTTAGCAAGTACAGGTTCTATATCTACTGCTACACTACTAGGAAGAGCTACAAATACTACATCTGGTTTTTCAGCTACTATTTTCTCAATACTAAGTTCCTGTAGCCTCATATCCTTTAATTCTTCGGGGACATCATTACTTATGACCCATTCTACGGCTTCGCTATATTTCTTTCCAGCTTTACTTCTTGATGCTGTAATTAGTGTTATTTCAAACCATGGATGCTTGTATAAGAGAGACAAAAATCTCTGGCCAACTATTCCAGTAGCTCCTAGAACAGCCATATAGAGTTTAGACACTTTGCTCACCTAAAACTATTTCCCTATGAATGATCCTTGAAGCCGAAACTAATTCTTCATAAGATACTTTAAGAATAGATAATGGTTTTTCACTATACGCTTGTATTTCATGAATACTTATTCCCTTCTCTAATAATACGTCAAGAACCTTTTTGACAATCAAAGAACTACTTGAACAACCACCAATAAGCGCCATGTAGGATGCAGACTGTCTAACCCCTAGAACCTTCGGTTTCCCTAACGATCTCGCTTTCTTCTTAATAATTGTTCCAAATTTACTCCATGAACCCACATGTACAACTATATTGTTATAGTACTCGATGAGAGGATAGAATGATTTCTTATTGAATCCCTTAACTCTATGTTCTGCAGCAACTATCGCTTCGTCATAGGAGAGTTCTCTAACTATAACTGCTCTATGATCTATTCTTGGATCAATGCTCATAATACCATCGACATCAGTGACAAGGTATACGTCATTAATACCTAGTACAGAGGCTACAGCAACAGCAGTATAATCCGAACCACCCCTACCAAGTAATGTAGTATAACCTTCAATACTTGAACCAACAAACCCCTCCATCACAAGAACTGTTCCGTCACGTAGTAATTTCTTAACCCAATTAATCCTATGCTTCGTTTTCTTCAAATCTATTCGTGCATCCAAATAATTATTATCGGTAACAATATAGTCTCTAGCATCTAAACCAATAGCTTCAATACCAATATAATCCAATACATATTCCATCAATACCCTACTGATCCTTTCCCCAATACTAATGACAGCTGGTTTCAACACATGATCAATACCTTTCTTATTATTTAGTATAGATTTGGCTTTTAGAAGAATGCTTTCGATCTTATGTCTGAAAGCCTCGTTATCGACCTCGCTGATGAGGTCATAAGCTCTTTCCTCAACTTGTCTTATCTTGCTGGGATCATTGTTCACAGCATCATATAGTATATTGGTTAAACCCTTAGGTGCAGACACTATGATCAACGGATAAACATTCTTATCGATGAACACCTCCATGATCTTTAAGGCGTTATGAATATATGAGTCGATAGATTTTAACAAAGACCCACCAATCTTTACAACTGCATACATTTCTTTACACACCTCTCATAGAAGCTGATAATATATCCTCGAGAACCATTGAAGCAGTTTCTCTGCAACCACCCCCTTTACCAGAGAAGAAGATATTACCGTATTCATGCTCGATTACTACAGCATTCATTAATCCATCAATGTCGGCTAGCATGTTATTAGACTCTATTCTTCTCGGAGCAACTTCGGCAAGTTGTTCCTCAAAGTCGATCCAAGCAATATATTTGATTACTTCGCCTTTCCGTAATGCGTCGACTATGTCTTTCAAAGATACGTTCCTGAGACTTGTTCTCATAACATCATTGATTCCTAGAGGTATGCCGAGAGTATTGCTTATGATTACTAGTTTGGCGGCTGCATCAATTCCCTCGATATCGTATATGGGGTTTTTCTCGGCAATACCTATACTTTTAGCGTTTTCAAGTGCTTCATCAAGATCAACCAAGTGTCTATGCATATATGTTAATACGTAATTGGTAGTAGCGTTTAGGATACCATATATCCTTGATACGTGGATTGTTTTAAGACTTAGCAAGATATCTATAAATGGTGTACCACCCATTACAGTTGCCTTATACTTGACCACTAATCCTTTCTTCCTCGCTATACTCATGATCTCTCTAAACTTGTAGACAAGTACAGCTTTATTTGCTAATACAACATTAGCCCCCCTCTTTAAGGCATAGAGAACATTACTAATCCCTGGTTCTCCTCCATCATAGTTTGAGGGAGTTAACTCTACATGTATATCGGGAGAGCACTGATCATATATTTCATCCAAGCCAATATCCATCCTACCATATGGTTCATATAATCCAATAGATGATCTAGGATATTCAATCAGCTTTAACAAGTCATTTATATCTAATCCTTCACGAGAAAACACCGCTCCACGCGAATCCTTGATAGCAACAACCTCAATTCTTAATCCATATTTTTTCTCAATAACATCTCGTTTCTCTACTATGATCTTTGCAAGTGCTCTACCAACACATCCGAAGCCATTAATGAATATCTTGATGATCATTAACAACACCTTTCAACTATACGTGTTCCCCAGGGATTAGGAGTGGTAATGAAGACTTCTACTGGTATGTTTTTCGAATAGTAATAATCCCTCACAATCCCTG
The DNA here is from genome assembly GCA_027064845.1 of Desulfurococcales archaeon. Lineage (GTDB taxonomy): Archaea > Thermoproteota > Thermoprotei_A > Sulfolobales > Desulfurococcaceae > JAGHDU01. Next base: position 7,297 of record JAMOPC010000442.1, read on the forward strand.
CTATATACTCAGCATCTTCTTGGTCTCTTACAAGCATAAACATTGATGGGCCAGCACCAGCTATGTTTACTCCTAAAGCACCGTGTCTCAAAGCAATAGCTTTCACTTCCCAATAATAGGGGATCAGTTTTGAGCGATAGGGTTCAGCGACATAGTCTTGATTAATAG
>JAMOPC010000443.1 GCA_027064845.1 Desulfurococcales archaeon
AAAACTACACCTAACCGTCCCATATCCCCATCAGCCTATGGGACATCTCCTTATAAGTACCAGCCTCCGAAGCCGAAGATCCGAGGTTTAAATCTCAGACAATCCACCATATAAATACCTCGCTATATGAGGTTTATTTTTCCAAAGATAAAAGTTAGAACTCCGAGTTCAGTCGCTGGAAGAATGTTTGTCCTCATGCCCTGGATAATTGTGGTTGGTAATCTTGGTGGGTTAGGGAATTACTTTGAGCCAAGGTATTCTCTTAAAGTCCTCATCGAATGTAAGGATTGTATCTATACCATAGTGCCTGCATGTTAGAGCTATAATGGCGTCTCCTGGAAGCAGATTGTATTCTATCATTGTGTCATGGATTTCGCTTACTTCTGCTCTGTCTTGTAGAACTATGATGTTATATTCGGATAACAGGCCTTGCATTGCTTCAAGCTCATCTTTGATAAAGGCTAGACCTTGCTGATTTATTATTTCTCGGATTCTATGTATACTCTTGACACCATAGTGTTTGCTTAAGTATATTCTAATCAGGATGTATGAGGTTTCTTCTATTGTTCGAAGACTAGTGTAAGCCTGATCGCTTTCAGATAGGACGTCGATTACTAAGTCCGATTTTGGCCTTACGTCGTGAAGCAGATAGACTATGGCGTTAGCGTCAACGTATATCAAAGATGCTCGGCCTCCTCAATGGCCTCCTCTACTAGCTCTGGATCTACACGGCCTAGAATACCCCGATATTTCTCCAGTATTTTCTTTTTTTCCTTCACATCAATTATTTTAATAAGAAGTTCTTTACCTTCTTCTAGGTCAAGGGGGTTTTCCGGCACCAATACACCGCCTCTATACCTCACCTTAATAATCTTAGACAAGCTTTAGTCACCATATATACTCTATGAGTCCTGAAACAATTAGTCTTTTTCTAACCAAGTATTCCTAAATTATCTTCACGGATATTTCACGTAGTTATCATTGTTGAAAATAGTTTCCAGCTAATGGTCTCTATTAGAAACACTATTCATATTTCTCCACCATTCATAATCAAAAACCCCTAAGCTCAAATTCTAATAAGCAACCACGTAGAAACGATAATAGAAAACAAAAAGAACAATACATGGATACTAATGGTTAAAAATAAGTTCAAATTAAAACATCCAAATATAACAAACTATTATTATCAGTATATCTATGTTTAATGTATTGCTACTTCTTCTTTAAAACTATTGCAGTTATTATAATGATCGCTATAACCATCAATATTATTCCTGGTGATGGTGCTCCTATTAATGCCTAACTGGTCTGAAGAGATGTTTTGTGGTCTTGGATGTGGTAGAACCCGTTGTTGTCGTTTTCGTAGTTGTCGATGTTATTGGTGTTTTCTTGGTGTTATTTTTGTATGGGTTACCTATTTGACACCATTAGAACTATTTCTTTCTCTTCCTCATATACTACAGATGCTGTTGAGGCAACGGATATAGTTTCAGTACGTGTTTACTATACATGTATATATTAGTGTCTATTGTTTCGACATGTTTCCTCCCAAAATCTATTAATACGATACCTATGCTGTATTTATATTCGCCTTTAGCTAGTAGTTTTAATAACGATTAAACTCTCAAGTAAAGAACTATTCTCAACCATCGATCAGCAGAGCGACTAGAAAGCATGCAATATCAATAGTTGGTTACAATAACTAGTTAATGCTTTAACACTCTATATGGAGGAAAAATATATTAGCAAAAACTAACGTAAATGATCTACCAAGTTTATGCTTTATAATCTTTTAGCTGCTCCTTGATCTCCTTTACTATCTCTAGCGCTTTCTCTCTAGGTATTCCTGTTACAATAGCCCTAGCAATCATATCGGCGAATTGTTCCTTATTAATTGGTGTTGGTGGTGATGGAAGTGAGATTGGTATATATTTTTGGATAATCGATAAGGGGTCTATGGTTGAATTAATTATAATTACCTTAACGATCTCGGCGAGTACTGAAGGAGCCTCCATTTCAGTAAGTTTCTTCTTAAAGAATGACATGTTTTTATCACCATTATAACATATATTGTGCCTAAAATAAAAATATTACAGTTCGATAAGTATTTGGGTCATTATTTATCTATGTATTTCTATTGATTACTAATTCCATAATTTTCCGAAAAATGGGTTTTTCATGTCGAATTCTTCTACGAGCTGCTCAAAGCGGTTCCTTGACATAAAGGCGACCTATTTATATTGTAAAGCCATTGCTTTAACTAATCCCCTTAATGTCCTAATATTGACCTTAGAATACACCTTTTCGATTACTTCTGGATCGTTTTTAATGCCTTTCATCCATTCCACCATAGCATCTATTGCTTTTTTAGCTAATGCAGTCATTATCCTACGTGTTAACGGATTCTTTATACCTGATAAGACCTTTGGATATATCTCGTAGGAGAACCTGATACTTAGACTCCAACCAGCCACCATAGCGTCAATGGCTTCCTGAGGCAATTTCTTAAGAGTTAAGAACTCCTTATAACCACTTCTCTCTATTAAAGTCCCTCCAATGGGTACCAGGATTAATGGAAACGTCCATCCCTTAAACCCCTCTTCCCTTAACCTATCGATAAGCTCTATTGTTAGTATGTAGTCATCAGGTGTTGCGTCTGGGAAACCTATAATGTATGTATAGCATGGGTACCAATAATTATTGTTTAATAATTTGCTACCATTTATGACTACATCCCACCATTCACTGGGTTTCCATGGGTAGGGCTTCCCACCGAAATATTTGGCAACAATTCTTGGGCTACCGCTTTCAAGACCAACTTGGGGGAACATTGGTCTATCACTGCTGAGCTCGTTAACCTCACTTATGTATTTAACGGCTTCTTTAGCTACAAGTGCGGAGGATAAAGTTACATGACTGAATCCTATTGGATCAGTTACATGGTACTTGCGTGCTAATCTGATCACATTATCAAACAACTTCTTGATGGCGTCAACGTTTATGTTTAAACCATTAGCACCATAGAGCAATATATCTTCAGTAGTTAATCCTATAGCCCTAATACCCGATCTTAAATTAAATTCGATCTCTTTTAATATTGTCTCCAAAGGTATTGATCGGAAATTAAACATTGTTGGACTACAGAATCTGCATCTTCTAGGACAACCTCTAGTAACTTGAACTATCCCATTCCTCGAAGGCGTTACTATAGGTGGTATGAGACTAGGTGGTGGAGATTCTCCCCAAACATGCCTAGGCACCTCTTTACCTTCTAAAATATCCTTAACTATCTTAGGAAACGTTAGCTCTGCTTCTCCCTCAAATATTACATCGATCCCGTACTTATCTTCAAGCCCTCTAAGTTGCCAGACACCTGGCCCGCCAACGACTAGTTTAAACCCATACTTTTTCTTAAGATTCTTAATAGTCTTCATCAACCTTTCAAATTCATAACGAGTACACGTTACACCACCGCCAGTAAGTACTCTCAAGGTCCATGAAACAGGCGCTAATCCCATAGGATCTAATACATGAACACCTACCACTGCCACATCCTTGTCAATCACATTGCTTAGGTAGTTAGGGGGCACTATGAGGACCTCATCACGCTTAAAACCACTAGCCAGTAATGCTGCTTCAACCTTACATAGAGAATAGGGAGCAAACGGGGCCCTATCATCAACCAATTGGACCGGAGGTGATAGAACCTTATACTGAACAAATGCTGGCACTAGTCTATAGGGTAAACAAAGACCGAATCCCAACGCATCCGAGCCGCTGAAATCCGTAAATGTAGCTTGATCACTAGTTAGAATAATCTTGGGCATTCTATCCCACCTCCTAATAATCAAATATTTAAGTGCACTAAGGAAAGCCCTCATATATTATATAAAATTATACATCCTTATCGTCTTTACTGATAAAACAATACCAAATGTCTGTCTTTATCTTATCAATGAAGTTTGTTGTATTCAAATTATCAGTGAAGCTGAAAAGTAATAAGATACTACGTTATCATATATGGAAAGTAAAAAAGAAATTGAAAATTTCTAATGTTCATAATCAGTACTATTTGAATAGAGATAGTTGAACGTTTATGTTCTAGTTAGTCATTATTTTGATTTTTAACTAGTTGCTGATATGTAGTACCTATTTATTATTTGATCGAGAAAAATATATCTACCTCGGAGTCCGAGGTAGTATATAGGGATTGAAAATGGGGTTCCTCATTACTACCTTAGAGAATCCTCCTGGCTATAAAATAGTAAGGGTATTGGGACTAGTTACGGGTAATACTGTTAGAGCTAGGCATATTGGTAGAGATATTGCAGCTTCTCTTAGGAACATTGTTGGTGGGGAGATAAAGGAATATACAGAGTTGCTAAAGCAGTCTAGGAGGCTTGCAATTGAAAGAATGATTGAGGAAGCTAAAAGACTTGGAGCTAATGCTGTTGTTGGTGTGAGGTTTAGTACTTCGAGCATTATGGGTGGTGCAGCAGAGATCCTAGCATATGGAACAGCAGTTATTGTTGAGAAAACAGTTGAAGAATAATAGAACGTTCAGCAAGATCTGGTGACTTAGGTTGTCACACCATCCATTATTTATTATTCCCATACTAACACTCACAATCCCTGCTATTCCTCTCATAATATTGTCTAAAAAGAAAGGTTTTCTCGGAAAACCATTACTGTTCGGAATAGGTTTACTAGTATTAACACTAATAATTCAGCCAACGATCCAGTATCTACCCCTAAAGCTACTCAGAATAAACCCTAATAATTTGCCGCTAGAAACACTTGTATACATATTATTGTACACAGCACTTGTATCTGGATTCCTGCAGGAATACTTAAAGTATATCACTGTAAGGAACAAGAACATTGTATACGCTCTATGGGTTGGCGGAGGATTTGGGTTAGGAGAGACACTATTTGTATTGATTAACCAAATCGCTGCACTAATTATGGGTATGGATTTTTCTTTTACACTGGGGCTGCTGGCTGTGTATGAGAGATTAACTACTCTAATTTATCATATGGTCTCAGCAGGGATCCTGGCGTATTATGATTTGAGAGGTAAAGGCGTATTAGCCTATGTAGCATTAGCACTTGTTCATACATTGATTAATTTCCAAGCAATGATCATAACAAAGACGAACACAGATCCCATACCTGTTCTTGCAGCGGTTTACAGCATTATCGCAGCAGTATTCATAATGTACTATATGAAAGTGATCAGTCATGGTTGAGAGTAGATACGTACTACATGGCTTGATTGCGGGAACAGTATCAGGATTAGTAACAGGAGTATTTGTGTTCCTTACAATGCCTTCAGTAGAAGAAGTCTTGGAAACCATAAAACAATATATGGGTAATCAAACATTAGGAGAAGAACTATTAGCAAAATATGTATCAATAATGCTCTGGCTATCACCATTCATAACTTTTATTTTCTCACTGATCCTAGGAGCATTATTTGGTGCTCTCTACGAATACATAGATAAAAAGATGGAGAAAAACATTCTTGTCCCAGCTCTGATTACAGGCGCGATACTATGGATAATCCTCGTAATACCCAATATGGTCTTGGGAGCGAGCAGTATTAAAATAATAATTAATAATATATCTGCGTTGACATATACTATAACGTTATCAATACTAGCCATAATGAAGAATCCTAGAGCAAACCAAGAACAGGTACTAGGAAATGGTTGATGATATTGGAAAACACGTCGAGAAGCTACTTAAGAGTATTAGAAGTGGTTTCTATGCATTAATAATCCTAGAACTACTAAACAAGCATGGACCCCTATACGGTTACAAGATAAAAGTGTTAATAGAGGAAATGAGCAATGGAGTACTTAAACCAAGTGAAAGCACTATTTATGAAACACTAAAACAACTTATGAAGAACAAATTGATCAAGTCATTCTGGGGCACGTCAGAATATGGTCCTCCGAGGAAATACTATGAGTTAACGGAAGAAGGATTATTAGCCCTTAAGACCCTTCGGTCTGAGGTCAAAAAATTAATAGAAGTTATAAAAAGTATTCAAAAAGAAGACATGGGCTGATAGAATTGATTAATGTTTTCTTCATAATAGGCTTAATAATAACTGTTTCAGGAGCTATAATAGCAGTTATAGCTGAATACTTACCCATTAATCCCTTCATAGGTTTCCGAATAGGATACACTTATTCATCAAAAAAGATCTGGATAAAATACAATCGTTATGCAGGCATAAGTTTCGCCATAATAGGATTAGTGATCATGGCTTTATCACTAATTATTGAATCAATAACTTTCTTAACCATAATACTCTTAACAACAATACTCACAACAACTATTACATTAGCACTTCTAGTAGCACATGAGTCTGAAAAAGAACTGGGAAAACAAGCCTATGAAATAGAAAAGAAAAAAGAACAACGAGAAGAGAAAATAATGAGAATAAACCCAGTTATCCCTTCACCACCACGTTTAATCCTCATGATTCTGCCTCCAATACTATCCATCATATTATCACTCTACTGCATCCCATTACTGCCCCAAAAAGTTCCAGTCCACTTCGACATCAATGGATACCCGGATAGGTGGGAACCACTCTCAACGTTCACGACAACGACTCTACCGGTACTGATTGCTTTACAATTCATAGGATTAATAATAGTACTAGTCGAGCTAAAAGCCCCTCTAACTTTCTACAAACCCGGACTGCCTAAGAAAAAAGTAGTAGAACTAATCTACGATATAGGAATCATAGTAGCATGGGCAATGTTCATTGCATTAACAAATACATATTACTATGCAACCAAAAATTCCCATATTATTCCAACTCAAGTATATACAGCAATTATGCTTTTCCTCATAGCATTCATCATTATCCGTGTAATAAAAATATGGCAGGAATGGAGAAAAGCATTAATAAAACTAAGCTATTGAAATAATCTTTTAATAGTTTCTTTTACCATATTATCTTTATTCCAAGTTTTTCGCGACAAATGATAAATCAGCATCGCCTGTTACTATTGGTACATTGTATTTTCTGCAAGTGTTATTGTGGTAGCATCTGATACAGATAATTTTCTATGCCTAAGCATGGGATCATTGGATTCCTTCAATAATTGATCTCCCACGATTTTTATCTTTGAAGCCTTTAATGCAGTCTGTGAATCTAGAGGAGTAAGATCAAAATATGTTTCTATAAAATCTAATAGCTCTTTATCATTATAAAAAAGTTGGTCTTCCCTTTTCTCCAATGATAAGAAAGTTCATAGATAATTAAGTAATGTAATATACCTTTCACATCTCCGCTTCTTATTTTATCAAGAATGTTAGTAGCGGCTAAAGGGGCTTGTCCCGTTAAATCTGCCATAATTGCATATGTATCAACTATTACTCTCTATTCTTCCTAGCCATTCTACTTCATCCTCATCGATTTCTC
>JAMOPC010000444.1 GCA_027064845.1 Desulfurococcales archaeon
GTAACCGATGACTATACGGCTGGTTCTCCTACATGGACTACAATACTTGAAATACCCGGAAACAGTACGGTAGAGTATAAGAAACCAGTAAAGATACTCATTGGTAGAACCGGCAAAGAAGCATTCCGTGTAAACGTTAATGGTACTAGCGGTTCTGCTGTGACGATTAATATAGAGGTAGAGCCTGTAAGCGATTAATAAGTAAATAATAATATTGTTTTTTAACAATATTTTTCTTTGGTGTAAGACCTTGGCTACTGAGAAGCATGTTTCTGGAAAAGAAGTAATAGAGCTTTATAAGCCTGATAGAAGCATAACGGATAGAATGACAAGCATAGATAACAACATATACGCAATAGCAAAGATACTGATAAGAATACTAGGAGTTCTTGAAGGAAAACAAGTTACTACACCACCTATAAACATAGAGCCTATACTTAGACAATTATCCGAGACAATAAATACTTTGAAAGAAGTAATTACTACAATACAGCAACCAATAACTATACCTAATCTAGTAAAAACAATACCTGCAAACATGGTCAGAATAGCTAAGACAAAATATGTTGTAGACAATACCAAGGACCAGAAACACATACTCAGAAAAGACACGGACTACGTACTAATAACGGTTTTCGACGACAACATATTCTTCGACATAGAACCAATAAATAATAAATCACAACTATTCCCATCAGGTAGCGTAATAGAATGGTATAGGAACAAGAAATACAAGGAAATATATCTTAGAGCAGAAACAAGCACGGCTAGAGTATATATAACTGAGTGGAGTCTAAGTGGTAAAACATGACAATACACATAGTAACATACAAAGAACTAAGAAACAGAATACTAAAAACACCGTTCGCAAGTATTGGAGTAGACCAAATACATAGGAAAATAGAGCTACTATGGTATAATTCAAGTGGTGGTGATTATGGAAGACGTAATCTTGGAATTAGTGAAAAAATGATAATAGTAGTTGGTACATATAGTGGTGGAGGTGGGAGTGAAGGTGGAGGCGGTGGTGGAGAAGGTGGAGGCGTAATAACTGCTTCTAGTATTACTGTTGGTATTGATGAACTTAGAACAATAGCATTAGACCCTAATACATTAGATGTTATTAGTTTTTTATCACCGGGTTATTGTTTACTAGCTGATACAGAGTATCTTTACTGTATTGAAGCAGGTAATGAAGAAAATTATTTTGTTATAATTGATTATAATGGAGAGATAATATATAGACAACCAACTGTTGCAATACCAAGTGCTTTGTTACCTAAAAGAGTGATACTCCCGGAATATGTTAAAGATAAAATACATATTTTCGATGTAGATAGTCTGTCATTTATTAAAGACATAGAATTACACAATGTCACACTTCCGCTTAGTGATATAACATATTTCTATACAACATATGAACAATCAGGAACGTATTATCTTGTAAAAATAGATAAAGATGGTAATATACTCGCATCATCACCTGTATCATCTCAAATAGCTTCTAGTGTTCACGATATTGTTGCTTCGGAAGATAAGATTATAGTGTATAACTATAGTAATATGTTTCAAATATTTGATAAAAAAGACTTAAAGCTTATTAGAACAGAAACATTAAATGATATATCACTTTATGCGTTAAGCTGTAACAACGGATATTTATACATACCATACACTCGTGGAAAGGAGAATAATTATTATGATTATGGAATAATAAAGTATGATATAAAAAACTTTAGAATTGAGTTTGATAATATACTACTAACTAACTCAAATAGTAGATATACTATGTGTAGGGGCTGTCTAGGAATTTATCCTGATGACTATGTCTATCTAAATGTACTTTATAATAATGGTAAATATATGGTTATTGGCATAGATAATAATGGTGAAAAAATATGGGAGTTAGAAACAACAAGGTATAGTATACCTGTATTAACACCAAGTGGTAAATTAATAATTAATACTCCACATGGATTATGCATAGTTGATAGAATGACCGGTGAAGAAATAATATGCAATCCCAATATCTATTATGTATATAATTACTTTATCGTATAATCATTATTGACATAATATATCGAATTTTTTATCATGGTTATTAACATAATATATAGTGGTGGTGTATATGCCTAACATACTATATTTATGGGACTTCGAAGACGGCTCAACACAGGGATGGGAACTAGGACCATACACAACACTAGACAATAGCGGAGCAATACAAGGAACATATAGTTTGAAATACGATAGCAAGGGTGATCATTGTGGAGATATCAATGATTTGTTAGCAAAAATATCTGGAATAGATCTGTCATCAGTTACAAAGCCAATGATAGTATTTATATTAAAGGATTCATCAGATAACACTTGGGGAAATTATGAACTAAATATTAAGGTTGTAGTAAAAGATCAAAACGGTAACGAGCTTGTTAGTAAGGAGATACATGTTACAAAACAGGAACGTGATTTTGTAAGAGTAGTTGTTATTGATATTTCTGAAGTTGCTGGTAACAGTAATCTAACAATAGAAATAATAGAGTCTGGTCATATAGGATATAATACCATATCTGGTGGATGTTTTAGAAGAATTAATTATATTGATATGATTGCTATAGTTGATGGTGCTGATTATGAGTACAGTACTGGTATATTGACTTCTGAGAATAGTGAGATTGTCATTGACCTTAATGTTCCTGATAGTGATCTGTCATCTGATTCTCCTAGTGGTGTTGGTGTTGTATTGGCTACTCCTGACTGGGATCATACTAGTATAAAGTTTACCGCTGTTACTGATCAGGGTTCTATAACAATTAATAGCGATGACGATAAAATCAAAAATACAAATTACTCGTCATACGGTACTAGTATCTCAACATTTTCTAGTATAAGTATTGATGCGAAGATAAGTATTGGTAGTGAACTATATAGTTCTTGGGATGAAAAAGTTGCTGTAGTATTTATTGATTCATTATATAACTATAAGAAGATATACTTGTTCGTGCTTCATTTCTCGCATAACCCTGTTAGACCTAGTTTCAATACTGCGATAAACACTACTACTTATGGAACAACCGTGTCTGGTCAGAAAGACTTCAACGTCAAGATTCATGGTGAATCACTTAGTGTTGCATTAAATGTAAGATATATTGTTGGAGACCATACAGTAGTCACTACTGGCTCGGTCTCTCTCGAAATATATGATTCATCTATTGAGACGCTGTATGGTAGTGCACAAATAGATCTTACATCTGGAGACAATATTACATCAACATATATAAGTGATCTACCTACTGATACCGATCTAGTGTTCAGGATAAAGTGGAGCATACAGGCTTCTGCAAGAGTAGTGCTCATGGTGACACCGATATTTAAGGTGGGATAACATTGACAATAATATATAATGAGCAAAAAATAGATGTTATGGAGATAGTTTACCAGCAACAAGAAACAATACATGAATACATGTATAATGAAAATAAAAAAGATGTTATGGAGATAGCTTATCAGCAACAGGAGACTGTTACAAAGACTACGTATAATTATCATAGACACGTACTAGCTGAGATAGGCTATGGTGAACTGATAACTACTAGTAGAGTAATAGGTTTTTCTAGGCATGACTTTGTCAAGATAGTGTATAATGTTATTCATTTCGCCTTCCTAGGCAAGGCATTCTTGTTTGATGGAAACAATTTAGTAGAGTTCGGTAGTCCGTCAATAGTTGTTTTTCCAGCAATTGTTTCTAGTGGTGAAAAAATATTTGCAATGTGTGGTTTGAGGGAGAACGGGGAAATAGACAACATAGTCTATGGATATAATATGGATAACTACTATGTAGTTGCGGACCGTAACTATATAGCATACATAATAGCTGGTGAAGAACCAGTATATATCAATGACTCTGATGGAAACGTTGTTGAAACAGTTAAGAGGCTTGGAGTTGTACCGTTGCTTAAGGGTTATAGAGTGGTTTCACGTAAACCATTCAGCCTAATACTATCTGTTATAGGGTGATAAAATGTCTCTGCATGTTACTCCGTCTGGAATAATGTTTAGACATGTTAAGCCACTTTACGGTGTAACTAATTCATGGGTATCAATAGCAAGTATTGGTATAGGGAGATACGGTGCTTCAGCATTCATATATAATGATAGGATATATATTGTAGGGGGTCAGACAAGCAGAGGATTAACATCTACAGTAGAATACATAGACTTATCAACATTTGACAGAGGATATGCAGAATACATGCCTGAAGCAAGAGCATTCTATGCTAGTGGATTCGTGAACGGAAAGTTCTACGTAATAGGCGGAATAGATACAGGTGGCTCTCCTAGAAACGAGATATACGAGTACGATCCAGTAAATGATACATGGAATACTAAAACAGCGAAACTGCCAAAGGGAATAGCTTATTGTTCATCAGTAGTATTTGGTGATAAGATATATGTTATAGGAGGACTTGACAGTAATGGAGACATAATAGGAGACGTGTACGTATATGATCCGGAAAACGATACAGTAGAGCAAAAATCATCTCTAAACACTCCAAGAGAAAACCATGCATGTGAAGTACTTGGTAACAAGATATACTGTTTCGGCGGAGACGATGGTCAGTCATTGCTTGAATCAATAGAAGAATATGATCCATCTACTGATACATGGGTTTTAAAACAAGTAAAACTACCTAAGCCCTTGACAGGTATAAGAGCTGTACAGGTTGTATTAAATAATAAAAAATATATATTATTGATGGGGGGATAAAAAATAATTTTATTTTTTACCAAGTATAGTGCTTTGTCTCTATGTCTGCGTCTATTTGTACGTTGTATGTTCCTTCTTTTGTAAATGATAGTGTGAAATCATTGTCTATGTAGTCTGTTCCGGGTATTAGTTGTGTGTAGAATGTCTTTGTAGGAGTATTGTTTACTAGTACTGTTATTTTTACTTGATACTTGTTTGCTTGTTCGTTTGTTATTGATTTGTTGAAGTGTATGATGTATTCTAAACTAACTGTTTCACCTACATGTACACTTGTCTTATTTGCTGTAAGGCTTACGCCTGTTATTGATGGTTTCCCGGCTTTCGGCAATACATTTATTGTAACCGTGTTTGATTTAACCATAGTGTTTCACCAATTAATAAGTATTCTATGATATACTTTATTTTTACCTGTAACTGGTTAGAGAATACTTATACTGGATAATTATGAAATATTTTATTGGTGTAACAGGATGGCGAAGGTAGAGCTGGAGCTTAAATTTTATGGGAAAGTAGGTGTTGGGTGGAATAGGGGATATATAGAAGTCTATAATCCGCATAGGGATATGTGGACCATTGAGCTGAAATACGCTGGTGGACCATCTGATTATATAAGGTATGGGTATGAAAGGTCTCAGATGGATATTGTAAGGGGTAGCTGGAGATCGATAGGTGATGTTCCCGGAAACAGTAGGGTTAAATGGGATACGGTGTTCATAGAGTTTCCTGAAGAGGGTACTTATAGGCTGGAGTTCTACGCTAGACCGAAGTCATCTATTAGTGAGGAGGAAAGAGTACTTGTAAGAGCATATACTATAACTGTTGGTGGCGTACCAGAAGTACCATTATATATTGAGAAAGTAAGTATTCCTTGGTATGATTACAGAGACGGGATAGCTGGTATCAGAGTATACGTGTCCTTCAGCAAGAAAGCACCCGCTGGTACAACGGTATATATTAGACTATTATCAAATGATAAAGTAGTACACGAGTTCACGGAGACATTGAAGGCTGAAGCATATACTAAGGAAATACTAGTAACGGCAAGAATACCGAAGGGGTTGCAGACATCGTTCAAAGCATGTGCAAGTCTAGACAGAGAAGAATGGAAATGCAGTAACGAGATAAAACTAGGAGAAACAATTGGTAGCTATTGGAAAATAGACCCGTTCGACCCAATACTATACGAGAAAACAGATGAGACAAAATACAGGATAAAAATAACAGTACTAGACATAGTTAAGAAAAAACAAGAAACAATTCTTCAAAGCAGTCCAGAAAACAACTATGTAATAACAGTTTTGTTCGAGGACAGAGAAACAGGTGAAAAACACTATGCATACTATACCGATTCAGAAATAGTTAGGTATAAGGGAGAAACACTAGAGCTATCCCCAATAGCTTTGCAGACATTGTTACAGGCTAAGAACGTTATAAAAGACAAGTACTTGACACTATCATATACTGTGCCGTTCGAGTTCAATGCATACACGGAATTCTTCAAGAACCTTTTCCAAGACCGTGAAAGAGTAGACAACTATTTCAGGAAAAGGATAAACTATGCAGTAGCAGAGTACTTGAAGGCTAACAACATACCGTTCAGAGGAGTATCAACAACCTTGCTCGAAGCAGACTATGATGTCAAGGGAATAATAATGGGATATAATCCGAAGGTAAGAATAGTCGCTAAGATAAACATAACAGTAGACCCGGCAGTTCCTTGGTGGCTAATAGGACTCATAGTAGTATGTGCCGTATCAGCAATAATAGTGCACGAGATAAGCGTTATGATACAATCAGTAGAGACCACTCACCAAGAATACTATAAGACACTAAACGAATATGCAGAAGCATGGGCTGAGTACGAGAAATCCTATTATAAGTGGTTATCACTACCAGAAGAGGAGAGAAAACGTACACCACCACCAGAACCCCCGAAGCTACCAGAGGTAGAAGAACCAGAGAAAATACGTAAGAAAACACTTGAAGAAACCATGCCTGAGATAGAGAAACCTCTGAAAACACTTGAAACAGTAGGGATAATAGCTGGAGCAATAATAGGTGGACTAGTAGTACTTGAAGCAGTAAAAACAATACGTGGTAAATAAAAAATTATTGATTATTTTTTCTTCATCGCCAAGATATGCTAGTATGGTGTATGCATAGCTTCTTGACTCACGCCAATTAGGTTTAGAATAGCTCTTTATGATTATGCAGTCATCAATTGACGATACAAATCCAATACCATTAGAGAGTGCTTCTTCTGTACGTTGGTGTCCTTTCAGCAATGTTAGTATCTGATGTGCATGTAGGTTAAGTACAATATAGAAGTAATGGAACAATGCTCTACGATCCAAGGCTTGGCTAACGGCTTTGTATAAGTCTCTTTCCTTTAGCTCGAAGCCTATCCTAACAGTCCTAGAACCGCTCTTGCATGTAAGTATCATGTCTGTCTCGTATCCCTGTACTTTCTTACGCATATCAATTACTATGTTGTTCTCTGAGGGATTCTCGTATGAGTCATAGCAATGAGTGAACAATATCTTCCTAAGCCACCATGAAAGTAGTTGTAGTTCTTCCTTATGACATATAATAATAGACGTCATTGCTCCAATACCTTTGCTAGTTCTTT
>JAMOPC010000445.1 GCA_027064845.1 Desulfurococcales archaeon
TTGATAATTAAGTTCTTCACAAACCCCGTAATACCTCATCAGAGTATAGAAGTTCCTGAAAAAGCATCTCTAACACCTTATCCAGGCTTTGCAATAGCTATTGTTGGTACATTGATAGTCTATTATCTCTTGTACTATACCGATATAGGTTATAAAATGAGGGTTTCAGGATTATCACCAGCATCTGCAAAATATGCTGGTTTCGACCCATCCAAGGCAATATTATCATCAATGATAATAGGTGGTGGATCAGCCGGTTTGGGCGGTAGTCTACTCATACTGGCCATAAGCCACAATATAGATACAACGATGTCAACCATCTATGGCTTAGGCTTTACGGGCATAGGCGTAGGTTTACTTGGAAGAAACCATCCCATAGGAATAATTTTCTCAGCACTATTCTTCGCTGGATTACTAATAGGGGGGCAATGGGTTGAGCTAAAAACGGGTGCTCCCCCAATGCTATCCGACGCCATTATGGGCATAATAGTGATCGCATTATCAGCTCCCTACGCTTACAGACTATTAATGAACTACTTATCAAGGCTCAGGAAGAGGTGAGCCCGAATGATCGAGGACATTATTAACTTATTATCCGGAACCTTTACGTCAATGGCTCCAATACTATTAGCAGCAACTGGAGAAATAATAACGGAGAAATCAGGTGTTGTAAATATAGGATTAGAAGGAATATTCATAATATCAAGCTTTACAGCAGCTGTTACTGCACTATATACTGGTGACCCCTACCTCGGATTACTAGTCGGGATCATTATCGGTCTATTATCAGGAATACTGCATGGTTTCATAAGTGTTTATCTTCGAGGAGACCAGATCATTGCGGGTGTTGGTTTTAACAGCTTTGCATATGGCATTAGCGTCTTAGGAATGATAGCATTATGGGGAAGTTATTCTAACAGTCCACCAGTACCGAAAATGCCTAATATAATAATACATGTAACGGAAAACTCAGACCTAGTAATACCTCCAATAACAATAACAGCGATAGTAATAGCTGTGATCACATGGTTCTTCCTAGAAAAAACAAAATGGGGACTAAAACTCAGAGCATGTGGAGAAGAACCAAAAGCAGCTGAAGCAATGGGCGTACATGTTCTCAGAACACGGTTCCTAGCTACAGTAGTAGGTGCTGGATTAACAGGTCTTGGAGGATCATATCTAGTAATCGGCTGGCTAGGATCATTCATTAAAACAATATCTGCGGGAAGAGGATTCATTGCACTAGCAAACGTCGCATTCTCTAACTGGAACCCATTAATGGCAATAGTAGGCGCAATAATATTTGGGTTCTTCGATGCCTTCTCAACCTATTTACCAATAACTCTGCAGAAAATAACCGGGCAACAATTCACAGCCGAAGCAAACCTCTTCATGACAATACCATACTTAGCAACAGTGATAATAGTAGCAATAATCATGAAGAAGGTAAAAACACCTAGAGCCTTAGGCAAACCATACATAAAAGAGTAAAAGAGAAACATTTTTATACTTCAATCTGTACCTTTACATTTTCCCTCTTAAAACTAGCTTTGAATGCTTCAACTCCTTTCTCGAGAGGATAAACTTCTGTTACAAGCTCCTTTAACTTAATATTATGCGTTCTAACAATTTTCAAAGCTTTATCGAACGGGCCACACCTACTTCCAATAAGTCTTACTTCTTTAACGATCATATATGTATAGTCGAAAGACACTCTTGAACCATGTGTTGATTTAGCAGCTATGACTCCCCTAGGTCTAACGAGTTTTAAAGCCATTTCTAATCCCTTAGGAGAACCAGTAGCTTCTACAACATAGTCAAATCCTTGTCCTTCTGGCGTATATTTCTCCATGTATTCCACAGCTTCTTCGAAAGATAATACCTCATCCACACCCATCATGTAAGCATATTTGGCTTTTGGTGAATCAGGTCTTGTAATAGCTATGATCTTGTCAGGATTATAGAGTTTCAACAATTGTATTGATAATAAACCAATAGTTCCTATTCCAAGAACAGCTATATTAGATCCTTCTCTTACAGGCTCCATTTCGATCATTTCAACGACTGCAGCAAATGGCTCTATTAAAGCCAATTCATCAAAATCCAGATCATCAGCTATGTGTATGAGATCATATCTTGTGAGAACATATTCAGCCATACCACCATCACGGCTGATCCCAATAGTCTCCCTGTATGGACAATGAGTAGGCATACCATTACGACAATACCAACATTGTCTACAATGAATATTTATTTCAGTCGTTACCTTGTGTCCTATTAATTCATAAGGAGCTTTCTCTCCAACCATATCAATAATTCCGGAGATCTCATGACCAGGTATGATGGGCTGTTTGAGGGGCTTATATGTTCCCTTATAAAACGCCTTGTCTGTACCACAAATACCTACTCTCCGAACTTTTATCCTAACCCATTCACCATTAGGAACAGGATCATCTACATCCATTACCTCTAACTTACCGGGGGCGTGGAGGACTAATGCTTTCAAACAATCACCATAAATAATCCTATTAAGTACTATACAATATTATTCGACTATAAAAACATATAAGGAGTAAAAAGATAGTGTGATTAAATTGAGGCCTCAAGTACTTAAGAGTGTTCCAAGTGTTAATCCTATAGCTATAACTATGGGGGACCCAGATCGAGTCTTATTATTATCAAAACTGCTTGATGAATATAATATAGTTTTTCATAGCAGAGGCATAGTAGTTGTCAACGGTAAATATAGGAGTAAACCAGTTACACTTGCAAGTCATGGAATAGGTTGTCCAATGGCATCAATAATCTTTGAAGAACTAGGAATGCTGGGTGCAAAGACAATTATCAGAATGGGGACAGCTGGTTCATTAAGAAACGATCTCTTAGAAGGAGACATATTATTAGCTGCTGGAGCTGGTTATAAGCTCACAGGATGTTCTACGAATATGTATTCACCAGATATACATGGAGGAGCATCCCCCGACCCAATTCTATTAAGCAAAATATACAATTATCTCGTAGAAAAGGGATTAAACCCTAGAATTGGTCTCGTATTCACAAGTGATGCATTCTACAGTGAGCAAGAAATACTCAATTCTCTAATCAAGAGAGGGTTCTCAGCAATAGATATGGAGACAGCAATACTATACATCCTAGGCTGGATGAGAGGGTGGAAGACATTATCAATTCTAGTGATAAGTAACAATCTACTAAGAAAAACACCATTGAAAACAACAATGGAACTAAAAGAAAAATTCATATTATTAACCCAATACATTCTAGACATACTTTAACAATTAAGATATCATAGGATTATTATAATGGGTGGTTTTTTGCGAGTCTGTATTATCTATGATTCAAAACATGAAACAGGCGCAACTAGCAGTATAGCTAGATGCATAGCAACTACTATGAGAAATACTGGTATTGAGGTCACTGTATGTAAACCTAGTCAATCATGTCCTGATCCACATGATTTTGACCTAGTTATCATAGGTACACCAATATATTACGAACGTCCCATGAAATCAATTATAGAATTCATAGAGAAGAACTCCGGATTACGTAATTGTAGAGTAGCAGTATTTTTAACTTGTTTTATAGCTAGCAAAAAAGTACCCAAATTTATAAGGAATATTATACTCAAAAAATATTTAGACTCAGTAATGAAACACATCAAAGGAAATATTCTTAGTTTTAGAGCTTTTAAGGGATGGTTATGGAAACCAGACGAAGATGTTATCAGGGAGTGTATAGAGTGGTGCAAAGAACTAAGTAAATTAATTAAGGTCAACATATACGAGGGAGATTAAGAGGATTTGGTTGTACTATTGTTTTTCCTCCAACCTCGGTTATTGCTACGACTCTGCCTTCTAAGATCTTGTCCTCTGGCTGGATAACTTCTCCTATTATTTTTGCGTTTTCTTCTCCATTTCTTCTAAGCATCTCTACAACCTCTCCTGCAACTTCTTGTTTTACAGCTAGAACAGCAACCCCTTCACTAGCAACACCTAACGGGTCTATACCCAAGGCATCAAGGAACTCTCTGACTTCGTCTCGTATCGGTATATTTCTCTTGTCAATCATTATTGTGTATGGGGTGTTCCTAACCCATTCATTGAGTATAACAGATAATCCTCCACGAGTTGGGTCTCTTGCTGCATCAACATAGTCGGCATACTTCTTAATAATTGGTAGGACTGTTTTTACTAACGGTCTAGAATCGCTTTTTAAAGAGACATTTTCACTCAGCATTCCTAGTTGTGCTGCTAGAATCGTTGCACCATGTTCTGCAATATTATTTGTAACTATTATTTTGTCTCCAGGACTTATACGGTCCACTATGGGTTTTTCAGCAATACCAATACCTGTACCAGAAATTATTATTCCGTCCAAGCTGTTTTTGGGCATAACCTTGAAATCCCCACCTATTAATGCAACATTGTTTTCTCTCAAAACCTTGATCATTGAGGACACTATTTTCTCTAAGTCATCTATTGGGAATCCTTCTTCTACAATTATTCCATCCATAAAAGCCACGGGATCAGCACCCATCATTACCAAGTCATTCAATACACCAGAAGCAGCTAAATGACCTATGTCCCCGCCTGGGAAGAATAAAGGTTTTACAGTGAAATTATCTGTTGATATAACTACATGGCTATTATCTAAAACAATGCTTGAACCATCATCAAGCATGTCGAGGCCAATTCCATTAAGTGCTTTCCGGAGAAGAGGAGGAACTTTTCTTACGACGAGTTTTTCAACGATATCAAGTGTTTCTAATCCACCACTACCATGTATAATTGATATTACCCTCCTACTCAATCCTAACACCGTTTAGGAATGATTAGTGTTTACAAAGACTAGGTATTTGTTATTTGTTAAAGGAATAATTATGTTATCTCTCCGTGTATTTTCTTAGAGTCTTAGTCCATAATATCCATGCCACTATGACTATTATTAGAGAAGTAATTAATGAGCCCATAATCTTTGTTTCTAGCTCTGCAAAGCTTAGCCCATACACCATTATACCTCTTATTGCATCTATTGTCCAAGTAAATGGGGAATAATCTGCTACGATCTTCATCCAAGACGGTAGCCATTCCTTCGGAAACCATATACCTGTAGTAAACGCAAGTAGTAAACCTAATGAGGTACCAAGGCTAGATGCTCCTCTACTAGTCTTTACTATTGGTGCAAGAATAGCTCCAAATCCTAAACTCATTACAGCAGCATTAATAAATAACACTATTACAAGCCAATGCATAGGATTACTGGGATTCCATATGATATGCGCTCCTACTGCTAGACCCGTTAATAATGCTACTAGTGATGCTAAGCCACAAATAACGATCCCCGCCAATACTCTACCTGCTAAATACTCCTTATCACTCATAGGGGAGGCTAATAATCTATAGAGAACCCCCTGTTCCCTATCTGACACTAAGAACCCTGCACCATAGACCATTCCCGAGTATAGTAGCATCATACCAATTGCTCCAAGCGTATACCATCCCAAAATACTAGCTCTATTAGCCAGGGCTTCAGGCTTCACCTCCTTGTATTCTATAATAATTGGTTCAGCTATTCCATAGAAGAAGTCTCTGAGAAAATCTATGAAGGACTTATTCTCATATCCTGGAATCCTATATGAGACGTGCCCGGTATAGTTCTGGAAAGTATAATTATATTTAGAAATATAGTATAGTGTTATGTTCACTTTATATAAAGCAACTCTTTTACTGAACTCGCTAAGGAATCCTCGAAGTACACCACTATTGATCGATGCCGAATACGGGCTTTTAGCACCAATTAGTATTGTTAACCTGGCTTGTCCCAAAGTAAGATTTTTACCGAATCCATCAGGTATTATGATGCCTCCATCGAGCTTACCTTTCTTTAAGTCGCCTACTAGATCAGTTGTTGTATTATATATTTTAACGTTGAAGAGACGTGTACCATTATATTCTACTTTTTCTAATACATTGATCAATAATGTTCCATTCACATTATTAGATGACGAATCATAGTTCACTATCCCCACGTCAAGGGTTATTGGCGAACCAGCCCCCGGAGGAACAAATACAAATGCAACCATCAATATCCATAGTATAGGCCATGCAAATACCCAGAATATGTCAGCTTTATCTCTAAAGAATTGTTTTAGATCAGCTTTTATAAGAGCATTAATCCTTTTCATTCTACTATCCTCTTACCCGTGAGTTTTATGAATACGTCTTCGAGAGAAGGCTTGATCACTTTCAAAAAATCGATTCTGCCTCCAAGACTATATATGAGTGAAACTATTGTTGGAATTGTTTTCTCAGGTTCATCTACATAGATTTTTACATGGTCATCTTCTGAATATGCTTCATATCCTTTATTCTTCAATTCTTGCACAATAGTTTCAGTTGAAGTACTTAATAGTTTTAACAGTAAGACTGATTTTGGCCCATATTGCTTCTTTAAATCCTCTGGAGCTCCTTCAGCAATTATCTTGCCTTCATATATTATTCCAACAATATCAGCAAGTCTATCAGCTTCCTCCATATAATGTGTCGATAATAGTATTGTTTTCCCTTCTTTCTTATATTCCTCTAAAATTTCCCAAACAGCCCTCCTACTGTTTGGATCCATTCCAGTAGTAGGTTCGTCGAGGATAAGTATATCCGGATCAGGTAGTAGAGCTATCGCTAATGCTAATTTCTTCTTCATTCCCCCACTATATTTTACTACTAATGTATTCTTGTACTCAGTTAAACCTAGCTTCTCCAATAACTCATTGATTCTTTTCTTTGCATCATTCTTATTCAATCCATAGATTTCGGCAAAAAACAATAAATTCTCCATACCCGTAAGTCTCTCAAATAACGAGGGTTCTTGAGGACAATATCCAATATTTTTCCTAGCCCTAGGATCTGTGGGTGGCTTCCCCCTAATCAAAACCTTTCCACTAGTTGGTTTTATTATCCCTAATATTATGTTAAGCAAAGTAGTCTTACCGGCGCCATTAGGACCAAGTAATGCATAAGTAGTTGACTCTCTTATTTCCAAGTTAATATTATCGAGTACTTTTCTTGAATCATATACTTTTGTCACATTTGTTATTTGTATCACAGTCATTTATTATCAGCCACCTTCAGGGTCAAATATATTGATTACAAATCATACTATTTATACTAAGGAATTGTTTTACATCACAAAATAATTTTGAAGAATAAAACTTTATGACGCAATATATTATTTGTGATTCATAAATAAGTATGGTGAACAAATTATTGGTGAATGATAAATCTTTATCGGAGTTGGAAAAAATTCTATATAAGGTTTCAAAAACTCTTCTAAAACACTATTATGT
>JAMOPC010000446.1 GCA_027064845.1 Desulfurococcales archaeon
ATACCACTAGATCAGTTATCAAAGGTATACGAGGAAAAGTATGGTATCAAAGTACATTTAGAAACAAGTGGAAGTGTACAAACAATAAGAAAAGTAACTGATTTAGGCAAAGAAACCGATATAATAGCTGTTGCTGATTACCGATTAATTCCAAGATTTCTAGTACCGAACTATACTAAATGGTACATAGCTTTCGCGTCAAATGAATTAGTACTCACATTCACCAACAAATCAAAATACCATGACATACTTGAAAAAGACCCAAGTAAATGGTACGAAATATTAAGCAAACCTGAAGTTAGATGGGGATTCTCCGATCCAAACAAGGACCCATGCGGTTATCGTTCTGTAGGAATAATAGTGCTTGCTGGAATATACTACAACAATCCCGGGATACCCGAGAAACTACTCTATAGCAGGACAAATATCTACTACAAAGAAATAAACAACACCATATATGTCTATGTGCCCCCAATAATCTCTATAAAAGACAATAACTTAGTAATTAGAGCGAAGAGTGTTGACTTAATATCTCTCCTAGAAGCAGGCAGCATTGACTATGCTTTTGAATACAAGAGTATCGCAATACAACATGGACTAAAATACATCGAGCTCCCACAAAAAATAAACCTCGGTAACCCCAAATACGATGACTTCTACTCAAAAGTAGTAATACACATACTAGTAGGAACAGATAAAGAAACACCAATACCCATGAAGTCAATAGTCTACGGCATAACAGTACTAGATAAGGCACCCCATTATCAAGACGCTATAAAGTTTATAAAACTCCTTCTCAGCGATACGGGAAGAAATATATTCGAGAAGAATGGGCAGAGATTTCTTGAAGAACCACTAATGTACGGTAATGTACCAGAAGAGATAAAGAAGTAATAAGTATGGTGTTTTTAAAATGCTTAAAATAGAAAAATTTTTACTAACACTTGCTATTATTGCTTCTCTTGGAATATTATTTGTTCTAGCACCAATTATCGCATTATTCATAGCAGTAGACCCAAATACACTTTATAAGACATGGTTCGCGGACCCATTGCTCAGTAGCCAAGCTAGAGACGCATTACTACTCACATTAGAAGCCGCTTTTGCTTCTTCACTAGTCTTGACAATAATAGGTATTCCACTCTCATATTTCCTTACAAGATATAGTTTTAGAGGCAAAAACATAGTTGAAGCCATAATTGATATACCATTAATGATCCCCCATGCAGTAGCAGGTATAATGATAATGCTAGCATATAGTCGAAGAGGATTACTAGGCCCCTTATTATCACTAACAGGTATTAGGATCGAAGATAGTTTCTGGGGAATAGTAGCTACAATGATGTTTGTGTCTTTCCCAATAATGATCGATACGCTTAAGCTAGGCTATCTTAATATTGATGAATCAATAGAACTCGTTGCAAGAAGTATGGGTGCTAGTAGACTAAATACATTTGTTAAAATAACATTGCCCTTATTAGTACCAAGTATTGTAGCAGGCTTCTTACTATCATGGGCTAGAGCGGTCAGTGAAGTAGGAGCAATACTCATAGTAGCATATTATCCGAAGTCTATAAACATACTTGTATTCGAATGGTTCAATACCTACGGCCTAAAATACGCTGTATCATTGTCCTTCGTACTCGTATTGTTCTCGCTCGTGGTATTCATACTGTTAAAGACAGTGGTGAGAAAATGATAGAAATCAAAGATCTCTACGTAAAGCTAGGAAACTTCGTACTAAGAATAAATTCGCTAACCATACATGAGAACGAATACCTAGTAGTAATGGGTCCGAGCGGAGTTGGTAAAACAGTATTTTTACACACACTTGCAGGCTTCATTAAGCCTAAGAGAGGAGTGATCAAGTACAATAACATAGACTTGACAATGGAGCCGCCCGAGAAGAGAGGATTTGCTATAATACCTCAAGATTATGGATTGTTCCCGCACATGACTGTATACGAGAACATAGCTTTTGGACTAGTCATAAGAAAAACTGATCGTAGGAAAATAGATGAACTAGTGAAGAAATATGCTGAAATAATGGAAATAACTCACTTGCTTAATCGAAAACCAAATACGTTAAGCGGTGGTGAGAAGCAAAGAGTGGCTTTAGCGAGAGCACTAATTATTAAGCCAAGGATAATTCTACTGGATGAACCATTCTCAAATCTTGATCCAATCCTTCGTGTAAAAATGATCGAATTTTTGAAGAAGCTGAGAAGACAGCTAAGATTTACCGCAATACATGTAACGCATGATATCATTGAAGCATTAGAATTAGCTGATAGAATAGCATATATTCATGAAGGAGAATTAAAAGGAGTATTTACTCCTCTAGAGTTCATTAATACACCGTATGCTAAGCCCTATATGAATGAACTAGCACTGGTTTATAAGAGATTAAAACAGCTTGGAATACACGATATAAGCATTATTATTTGAACCTAGCGTAGAATGAAATAACTGAATTTATATATTCTCTTATTCCATCAATCCAGCCTGTTGAGCCAACAATGCTTTCTAAGTAAGCAATGCCGCCAACTATGCTTAGAATACCTATGCCGATTATGATTACTATTAATGTTATAAATATTGTTGATGGAACAATATGTTCCCTGATTATACCTATATATTTTGATGGTCTGGGGGGAACCAGTATATTAACGATTACCCTCATGTACCCTAACATACTGATCGCTGCTGATAATACTAGTATTATTGCAAAAACTATTTGTCCAGACATCATCAAAGCGTTAAATAATAATAACTTGCTAAAGAATCCTCCAAACGGTGGAACTCCTAAGAGATGAAGCAAGGAGAGAACCAGAGCGGTAGATGTTATAGGCATTAGTCTACCAACACCTCTTAGCTCAAGTATGTTCCTAGTACCAGTGGCTTTTATGTATGCCCCACTAACCATGAAAGCTAGTGATTTTCCAAAACTATGATTAATTATGTGGAAAACAACGGCTGTGACAGCTGCAGAAACAACAGCTTTGCTCGAACCATGCATAACTGTACCAATCCCCATAAACACTAGTCCTAGATGGGCTATGGTCGAATACGCTAGAATTCTCTTAATATCGTTCTGTATAATCATGACTAAGCTACCAGCTATAGCTGAGACTGCTCCAAGAATTAAGACTATGTATGCTAATACATCTCGTAAACTAAGACCTGCTCCTGCCGGTATGTCTATTAATGTATCTAGTCCAAAGACAGTATATAGAACTCTTAGAGTAGCGTATGCTCCCATTTTGACAACTAGTCCGGATAATGCTGCTGATACCGGAGTTGGCGCTTCGGGGTGAGCATCAGGTAACCAGAAATGATTAGGAAATATAGCAGCTTTGAAAGTAAAAGCCCATAGTGCCAAGGCAATAGCTATAGCTGTTGCTAGTACCGGATTACCATAACTAGTACCGCTCATTGCTGAAAAGAATTTACAAGCTTCACTAAATGTTCCACATATCCATGGTGAGCGCGCCTTTACGGCAAGATCAGCCATATTTACTGTGCCATAAGTACCGTAAAGGAATACTATTGATAGAAAGAACATTGTAGTAGCTGTTGCGCCTATTAAGCTGTATTTTATAGTTGCTTGGATGGCTTCCTTCTTGTTCCTATAGAAAGCAACAAGTCCATAGGCACTAATTGCAAGTAATTCTATCATGACGAACAGATTAAACATGTCACCAGTATATACGATACCTATCATGGAAGCCTCCAAAAGAAGTAATAATGTATAATACCATTCAACACCTTCTTCTCTCCACATATACCATATACTATAAATTATAATGAACAGCATATCAATTCCAATTAATAACCCAAGTATACTACTTAAACCATCAACAACGTATACAATACCTATAGGCGCTATCCATCCTCCAA
Organism: Desulfurococcales archaeon; assembly: GCA_027064845.1. GTDB lineage: Archaea > Thermoproteota > Thermoprotei_A > Sulfolobales > Desulfurococcaceae > JAGHDU01. The sequence goes on from JAMOPC010000446.1 coordinate 3,901, forward strand.
AGAAGTAAGCTATAGGTTTACCATATACTATGTTGACAAGATAGAAGTTCAGAATAGTATATGCAAACGCAATAATACCAAAAACAAGTGCATACATATGATAAAATAATTTCTCCTTTATTATCAAGGAAAGGAGAGGAATGACAAAAGCAGCTAATGTTAAGAGTAAGGGAATTATCCCAATAGAGATCAGGTTTCCAGTCACCATATATATTCACCTTGGGCTAATCAAATATTTTCCTAGCAAACTCTTCAAACTTTGAACTAATGATCTCTCTTGCCTTTAACGGATCACTAGTTTTAGCATCTATCCAGTGAACAAAGAAATGCTTATTATCATAATCAAGGTCTACTACAACGGTGCCGGGTGTATTGGTAATGGAGTTAGCTATTAACACCATTGCATAATCAGTGTTAACATTATATGGAACTTTTATAATTGCAGGATTTAAAGGCATCTTAGGGTGAAGAGCTCTCTTAATAACATCTAGATGAGCCCTAGTCTCGGCTACTAAGAAATACCATATAATATATACTATCATAAAGATATATCTTCGAATACTAAGGGTTTTTCCAGGATTCTTCACAACAATACTACCAGTTAATAAACCAATAATTATAGCTACTACAGCTCCTGTAATAATGTCAAACAATCCAATACTACCAGTATAAAGCAAGTAAATAATGAACGATAAGATAGCGGCAGGTATAGAGACTAATATCTTGTAGGTCACAAGCATCACCTGCTCAAAGCCTTTGTTTTTCTAACATCAACTGTTCCATGAAGTCTATAGTATTGAATGATTATGAATGCAATAAATAGAGTCACAGCTAAACCAATAACTATAGCTGTTAATACTAAGGCTTGAGGTAGAGGATCTACTGCATGCTCAACATAGTATTTGATAGATTCATTATAATCAGTTGTATTCATCAATACTGGTGGTTGAGGAGTTCCTGTCCGAGGCCATCGATAACCTACTAAAACTGCAAAAGCATTCGCTGTATCAGATAATATTGTTATCGCAAGCAATTTCTTGACCAAGCTTGGTCTAGCGAATATACCGTAAAGAGCTATTCCTAAATTAACATATAAGCTCACAACTATTACACTAGCAACTATTACAGGAAACTCCACTACTTTATCACCTTCCTCACTTCTTCTTCCTCTATACTGAAAAGCATTAATACAAGAGCAAAACCAGCCGTAACAGCTATGAATTCGAAGAGATTAAATAATAAGAGACTACCACCAACAAGAATATCGTCTACCCACATGGGATAGCTTATACGTGCTATTGGCTTAGCTTGGTTTTGAAAAATATAAGCATTAACACCAATAACTAAACCTGCTAGGACAAGACCAATAGCTGTTAAACCTATTCCTATTAAACCCAAGCTCCTCAGTAACAAGATTTTCGGCTTCGTTAATCCCTTCAGAATAACTTTTCTCAATCCAAAAACCATGACAATTAAAACTATAACTACTGTAGCAACACTTCCTGCTTGGAAACCTCCTCCAGGTGTTAAGTGTCCGTGAAAAGCTATTGAAGCAGCTACAGTCGGTATGAGTACTGTGCTTAAACGTGTTACTGTCTTAGCTATCGGGCTCATACCTATAGGTTTCTTTCTAGTATCAATCTCCACACCTCTATAAACAGCTATTGAGGCTATAATCGCACCATAGAATACTGCTGTTTCGAAAAACGTGTCTAATCCGCGAAAATCCCACACTATTGCTGTAACGCTTTCATACCCACTACTAGTGTTTGTTGGTTCAAATGGGTTATACGTTGATGATAAATATATTTGTGCTAATTTCCTTACATCAACGGGCGGTAAATAACCTAATCCTCCCAAACTAGTTATGTATGCTAAACTAAATATGAATATGATAATGGATACAATCACGCATATTTCGGACTTCTTCATATTCAGTCCCCATCATATCTCTCTGTTTTCTTTGTAACAAACAACAAGATCGCGGGAGTTATTCCCACAGAGACGGGTATATAGACGAGTACTATGTCAGGCGCCATTAAGACATAGAATATTAGCGCGTACATAGCGCTCTGTATAGCCGAGTATACTATAGCTCTAACCATATCCTTCTCGATAATCGCTTTAAAAGCAGCAATGACACTAGCAATACTAACTAGCATTAGAAAAGCAAGTGTAAAGATCTCAATCACTTCTTTTCACCTCTTTGTTCTTCTTCTAAGTGATCAAAAAGCAGGGGCTTCTTTGGAGCAAGACCGGCTTTATGAGCAGCTTGTGCTAAAACATGAGTGCCAACAGGTGCTAGTAACATTATGAGTATTCCAGCAACAATACTAGCACCAGCTAAGAAAAACCTGTAAGGGCCAAGCCAGTCGCATCCAAGAGCCATTAAAGCAACACCTATTAGTGGAACAACAGCGCCTCCAATAGTTCCTACAGTAGCAGCATGCATTCTTGTATAGAAATTAGGAAACCTTAACATTCCAATAGCAGCAGCTATATCGCAGAAGACGCCTATTAAAACAAGGGCTTCTCCTACATAAACTAATACTTCATTGATCATTGTACTACTCCCCTAATTCTTTATGCGTAAAGTATTTAGAAACATAGATGTCAAGCGCATAAACCCATAGAGCCAATACGATTGTACATGCAACAAGTATCGGAGATCTATAAATTATTGAAAGCAGTGCTAGAAAGGCAGCTATATCGAAAGAAAGAGCATCTATAGCCAAAACGGTGTCAGGTATAGTTGGTCCTTTAAGAGCCCTTACAATATATAGGGTAAAAGCAAACAAGTAGAACGGAAATACGTAGAGGATAAATGTAATGACTTGTTGTTCAAGACTCATATTGTTACTCTCCCCATTATCTAGTTTTATTGTTCCTCTATTTTTAGCTTAAGATATTGATTACCAACCAATGCTATGTTGAAGAGATTCAAGCATAATTCTTTGTCAAAAACCTCTACTTCTCCTCTCAACTTAAGAACCCTGAGTAAATCTTTAGGAAGTTCGCTTTCGTTGAAAACTCTGGTTTCCTTATCCTTACATATACCTATAGATGACACCAAGTGTCTTGAAGCGAGTGTCTTTTCTTTTTCAATATAATCACATAAGTATATCCTTACAGTGATTTCTTTAATCAATTACAACGACCTCCTTTGATACCTTTTCTTTAACTAACCCGAGTAAGAGTGCTACTCCATAGATTATCGCTTCTGGTCTTGCCGGACATCCCGGAACGAATACTATCTTGTCGATCTCCACATTATGTTCTTCGAGGATTTTCTTGAACTCCTTGACCCCTCCTATAACTGAGTACGAATCATACCAAATCCCTCCACCAACAGCACATGCTCCTATAGCAAGAACGTATCTAGGTCGAGGAACAGCTCTGAGAGCATTTATAACCAT
>JAMOPC010000447.1 GCA_027064845.1 Desulfurococcales archaeon
TCTATGCTTATTACAAGATATTATTACTGTATGATTTATACTTCAATGCGATTAGGAGAGGATCTTTTAGAATAATATTTCTTAATCCAAATATTCCACAACATGTATTATCCGTGATATGTAGAGTTTATGATATGAATAAACAAGTTGAAAATACTTATTCATTACTAAACATATCGCTAAGAATTTATAAAATCCCAGTAATAGAAGCTCATGGTTTTCTTGACCTCTTATTATTGAAGGGAGAAATAGAACATAAGATAAAAGAACTTAAATTGATAGGATCTATGCTAAGCAGGGTTCTAGATGAGGCTCCGCCAGAAGTGTGGGAAAAGGCTAGAAGATACAAGAAACTGTTTAAAAAAGTAAAGTCATTGATTCAAAAGCTTATTGCAATGAATATAAGAGTTGAAGACAAGATCAGGAACTATCTTTCAACAGTGATTCTTCGGGATGATTATACATCTCATATTGTTGAGGTAAAAAATGTTGTAGAATTACTACTTAAAGGTTATAGTGAAACTGATTTAGTTAATGGACTTGATATAAACACCATTAATGAGGAAATAAATAAAGCTATATCTAGTTCTCTAACCCCTACCTACGAACTTACTAATATATATAGCCAAGAGCTTGGAACACTCATCATCCCAGGAGATTTATTCAAAAACTTATTAGAGAAATTGGATTTACCTAGTAAGTTGAAAATATTGACTGATACACAAGACGGTTTCCCCAGCAAATACGAATTAATTATTATGAAAAACAACCTAGTTCCTCTGTGTAGTAAGTGTCCGACAAAAGATTATTTGCCCACCAAGTTTAAGGAAACGTATGAGTCGCACATTGGTCTAGTTATAGAATCTCATTTTCCCGACAAAATTGTTGTGGGGGATAGAGTTTTAACACCAGAGGAAGTTTATAAGATTAACCCAATAAGTTATGGTGGTTTTGAATATATTATTCAGAATAACATAGAAATCCCTGAATATAAGATATTATCTAAACTATTACAGTGAGTTTTGCTTGCGTGATAGATATTGCTAGCGAGGCTTAGACAGTTATTGAACAAATATATTTTGGTTATTGGAAAACTTATTGCAAGAACGGGATTATCTCCTAATATCATTACTCTTTTAACTCTGTTATTTTCAATATTTGCTTTGCTTTCTATCGCTCTTTATTCATCAACTATCTTGTTATTTCTGTTCATTCTATTATCTAGTATTATGGATGTCCTTGATGGTGCTGTGGCTAGAGCAAGTGGTAAAACAACTCGGTTTGGTGCATTTCTCGATTCAACTGTTGATCGATTGGCTGACGCTTTAATAATTTACTCCTTGAAGTTTCTAGGATTCTCAATTGATCTAGTATTTATATTGATTATTCTTTCATTTATGATTAGCTACACTAGGTCAAGAGCTGAATCTCTCGGTATTAAGATGGAAGGTGTTGGGCTTATTGAGAGAGCTGAACGACTAATAATAATTATGTTGATAGTGCTATTTTCATTATTTAATCAATTCATATCATTAATTCTTCTATATACATTAATTATTTTATCATTAATTACACTATGTCAAAGAATATTCTACGCGTACAAGAATCTTAGGATTCATTAAGTACATTTACTATACTCTTAGAGTTTAAGTGCTGATAAATCATAGTGTCCTGTTAGTGGTAATGGTGTTCTAAACGAGACATACCCCATTCTTAACAGGTGGCTCTTCATAACAGCTACTCTATCACTTGCTCGAATTATCAAGTCCTTATATTCCGAAGGAATATCTAGTGGTGATAACTGGCTTTTATCCATTCTGAGAATTATCTTCGTGTTTGTTAACTGGAGTATTATGTCATGGACGTCTTTTGGAGAATGAGTTGAAAACACGAGCCCTAGTCTTCTTGCTCTTCCTAGTCTTGCTATTCTATCTATTGTACTTGAAACGTGCTCTATATACTCTTCTCTGCCTCCGCCCTTTGATGGAAAGAATCTATGTGCTTCATCTATTAGTATTATTACTGGTTGTGTTGCTATCCTCTGCCGTGTCCTGATCATTTTCCAAGTAAATACTCTATTCAATATCCTAAATGCGACTATGCTTATGACTTTCTCAGGATCTGCTTGACTATATTCTTGTAGATATTCTAGATCAACAACTATTGGATAGTTCTTGAACAATGTACTATGCTTCTCTAATATGATACTGATGGGTGGTTCGTGGAGAAATTTATCCTCTCCTTTCCCTACATCCACTCTCAAGTCAAACAATCCTGTGTCTAGCAATGATCCTATTTGCCTGATCATATTCTCAAGAGTGGATTTATGTATTGCTAATTCTTTTATTAGGTCAACTACGTATTCTTTATCAGGATTTATTATCACTCCTTTCTTTGTACCAGGTTTTTCATGATATCTAGACCTAGCCTCCATTAATGATTCATAGAATTCACTCAATGTATTTATTGAGGCGTTTTTCTTCTTGAGATAGGTTAGTATTCTTGATAAACCATCTTTTGCCTGCCTCGTAAAATATGGATTTAGTGTTATGAATTCCTTGGGATCCATGTCTTTGAACCTAAATCCATACGGGATAATGTACAGTTCAAAAGAATCTTCGGTATTATCAGAATAAGTTATGGTTATTTCTAAATATACATATCTTAGTGGGGGATTACCCGGTTCCTCTATTATGTTCAGCTTGTCTATTCTTATGTCCCATCCAAGCCTAGAAGCAACTGAACCATATGTTGCCTCGAAGTATTGCTCGGCTATTTTCTTCAAGGCTTTGGCCCAATTACATTCTTCGCATATCTCGTTGATCAAGTAATTAGTGATCGGTAGTATAATGACTAGTCCTTGTGGTTTCTTAACATGTTCCACCGTGTTCTTGATCATTTTCGTCTCTAAATCTATGTCTAGTCCTGAATAACTCCAGAGAGGTTTTAGGGGTAATGATGTATAGTCTCTGTTTGGATCAATTATTATTATCGACACATTATGTTCATCAATATTGTATTTAGATGTTATAGAAGCGATCATATTCTTTAACAAAGTGGTCTTGCCTGACCCAGTTGTTCCTAGAACTATTACGTGCTGATAGAATGCCTTGAGCGGTAGAAAGAGTGTTGCCTTGGACTCAAATATTGGTTTATCTCCAACAGTAACGTATCCGAGAAACACACCATTCGTTGGCAATCCTAGGATTTTTTGAATAATGTATGTGTTTAGAGGCTTTATAACTGGGGATTGTGGTTCAATAACGTAATTGGCTATACTTACAGTATCTGTCATAGGATCGTATGCTAGTAGTGGTTTTGCTTTTATCCTAGTTCTTGTCAGTAGACCGGATACTTCTTTCTCCGGGATCCCGATATACATGTCTGGTATGTCTAGCTCTGCTAGTATGTCTTTTCTCTCTACGCTAAGCACTCTCATGCTTATTATATGCCCAGTCTTAATATCTACTACTGCTAAATAGCTTCCGGCTGATGCAATTTCAAGGAAGTTCTTGAAATAAATAGCTGGTTCTACATCAAAAACAACAAGTCCTCCCTCCTCAGTTATACTTGAAGGACTTGTTCTGGACACCCATCCTATTATTTCTCCATACTTTCTAGCAGTTTCTATTGCTCTCTGTTGTTTCTCGTAAAGAGTCGTTATTAGATCATCCATGCCCATGCCCCACATAACTCCTTAATAATGTATAGTTTTACAAGTTTATGTAATGTAGTGTTTGTTCTGATGAAATATTCATTGCACGCAATATGTAACTCGTTATACCTGCAGTCATTTTCTTGACGATCTTATCTACTAAGAGTATCGTTAAGGGTATTGTTGTGCCCATACCGATACTATCATATAACGCGATCTTGACAGGATCTGTTATTTCATAGAGCTTTTTATCAGGGAAATACTCTATCCTGTAAAATACGTAGTTCTTATAACTGGTTTCACCAATAATCTTTCTCTTAGGGATACATATATAGTATATTATTTTTTCAGGAAGATCAAGCATATTTGTTCTAGGAACACTGTATTTTATTGGACCAAGAACAATTATTTTGGGCTCCTTATTCCTCAAATACTTATTAATAATTATGGATAAGTATGCTTCATCGTTAATATAGGATTTTTTATCACATATTTCGAAAGGATCTGTTTTTGATAAAAGGGTTGATCTATATATTCTCTTAACAATGCCAATAACTGGAATATTTTTCTCATAAGCTTGCTTAATTATCCTTGTTTTTTCATTCATTAATGTTATCCATGCATTTACATAGACATTGTTGTTTAGATTACTTGTTTTTCTGTACATGTATTGGTGAAGATCGGCTGGTATAAAATAAAGGGGGCCGTCAAGGAATAACAGTGTCGGTTCATAAGTATTATATTCGTGAATTAATTGTTTTAAGACAGTGTTCTCTAAGCGTGTTCTAAGCTCGTCAAGAATAGCATACTTATTATAAAACTGATCATAGGGTATGTTGTTCGGATTTTTTAGATAAGCTATCTCGGCAAAATTTTCTTCGATAAAATCCCTAATCCCTTCTACTTCCGGAACTATTGATAAAAACCTGCAGGGATACCTATTCTTTTTTGATGACAAAATAAAATCGTAGAAATCGGGGCATTTGACTAGAGCTCCTTTTGTCCTGCTGATGATAAATGCAGAACCAACTCCAATAAATATGTAGGGTGTGTCTATTACTCTGGAGCTACTATCTAGTCCTAATATGTTAATCTTTCTCAGTTCATTAAATTCATCCCTAATCGTATTGAGACTATATTTTTCTATATCGAACTCTCCTGTTTCCAAGATATTTGCCTCTATGTATTCGAGATCATCAAATGGTTTCCTACTCCTGCTTGTCTCTGATCTTGTAAATATATTACTATTTACTGATACTTCGTATAGTTTCTTCAACATATTCATTAGATCGTTCATGATATTATAACCACGTATCTTTATTAAATAATTAATAAACAATGTTTATAACTAACTTTCTGATACCCAAGTATTTATAGTTGTTTTTAAAATGGACAATCATCAATTTCCTAATAGGTGTTAGGGAAGAATATAAAGGATGTTATATTATTTATCATTAAAACGAATGATTTTGTACATTTTGATTACTGTTTAATGTTAAGAGAGAAACGATCGTGGTTAGGTGTTAGATATGGGTAAGGATAAAATACTACGTGTATTTGTTGGTGGAGACTGGGATGCCGATGGGGTTGTTGCTACAGCACTAATAGTTTATTCTCAGGAAAAGCTTGGAGAATTCCCGCTTAAATCGAAAGCTATTGTTGAGAAAAAACCCGTTGATCCAGAGAGAATAAAGTTCTTAGCAGGTGTATTGAGAGGAGACTATGATTTACTTGTGCTGCTCGACTTACCTTATACTGATCATTTGCCAAATGTGCTAAAGTTATTGAAGAACCATTTCGGTATAAAAAAGATTATGTATATCGATCACCATTTATCAACTATAAATAATAGAGATAAACTCTCTGAGGTTGTTGACGAACTAATAATTGATCATAGGGAACCAACTGCTGGAATTATTGCTAGAATACTTGAAAAAGAAGGTGTGAGCATTCATTCAAGACTTAAATCCTTCGTAGAAGTTGTTAGATATATGGATAGCGGTAAAAAAGTTCCTCAAAAATACTTAAAGCTGTTCCAGTTGACTTCAATGTTCTCTAAAGCATTAACAGCTATACGTGATGAAAACTTATGGACTAGAATTGTTGATTGGCTCGCTTCACCAACACCTCTGCCAATGCCCCTCGGGGAAGAAGTACTAAAAAAAGTTAAGAAGATCATAGAGGACAGGGATAAAGAAATAAAAGATAAAGCTCTTGACCTAGCCATGGGAGCGATGAAGATCGGTGAATTAAGATTTGTTGATGCACGCACGGCTTGGAAGAAAAGAGGAGGCACTGCCCTAGCATCAAAGATCTCATCGATTCTTAAAGCACCAGTAGCCGTCCTCATAGATACTAATAAAAACTATACATTACTAATAATCAAAGCACCTAGAGGAAAAGCGTATAGGATAGCAAAGTTCCTCGTAGGAGAAGGCTTAGCTCTCGATATTGGTGGTCACCCCAATCTTGCTATTGTAAAGTTGCCTAAAAACCCTGATAAGAAGCTACTTATTGATAAACTCAGAGAAGCTGAGTACTATGCATCATAAGAAGTACTTTTTCAGCACTGAACGGTGGTTTTGGTGAAAATACTTATTGAGAAAAATTCTCTCTTTAAACATATTCCATGGTTTTATCATCCAGAAAATCCAGGTCGTGTTAAAATAATTATGAATGCTCTCTCTAAGACTTCTTTTAGGGATCATGTGCTATATGTTGAAAAATCAGCTGATCTAAGCGATGTTTTATCAATTCTAGAGAGGATACATTGTAGAAAATATATTGAGTTTGTGCTTGATAGAGCATCAAAAGCACCTTGCGAACTAGACCCTGACACTTACTTGTCTCGTGATTCTCTCGAATTATTAGTAGAGACAATAAGTCTTGTATATGAAACTGCTAGTTCTCTTGGAAGTAATGATACTGTTTTCTTAATAATTAGGCCGCCGGGTCATCATGCTGGTAAATGTGGTAAAGCTTTTAGAGCGCCAACACTTGGTTTCTGTGTATTTAATAATGCGGCTATTGCTGTTGAAGCATTGAGAGATAATGGTTTTAATAGAATAGTTGTCCTTGATTTTGACATACATCATGGTAATGGTGCCCAGGAGATATACTATAAGGATCCTACGGTTCTTCATGTAGATCTTCATAGGAACCCAATTGATTTCTACCCTTTCACAGGCTTCCCTGAACAAATAGGTAGCGGACGCGGTAGAGGATACTCTGTCAATTTTATCCTTGAACCGGGAAGCGGAGATGATTCATATTTATTTATGCTTAACCTTGTATCAGAAATCATAGAACTGTATTCTCCAGAAGCAATAGTTGTTTCAGCTGGTTTTGATGGGTTTCTAGATGATGGTTTAGCAGATACTATGCTTACAGAACATACATATTATAACATCGGGAAATTACTGAGAAAACTGAACTTGCCAACACTGCTAGTTCTAGAAGGAGGATATAGTACAGGTCTAAAACGAGGTGTTCCAGCCTTAGTGTACGGAGCATTAGGTATTAAGAAAGAGTATGAGCCTAGTAGAACAGAAAAAACCATATATAGACAAAACGTAGAGTATGCTAAAAAACTCTACAATCATATATTAAAATATCTTAAAAAATGAGGATAAA
>JAMOPC010000448.1 GCA_027064845.1 Desulfurococcales archaeon
TGGCAGACCTAGAGGTTAGAGGAATAAGAGACCCAGTAGAAATAGCCAAGATACTTACAAACAACACAAACGTATACGTAAACATAGTAGTGTTTCCGGGAACAACAGAACCCGGACCAATAAGTCTAGAAGCATGTAGGGAGAAAATAGAGGACTTCATAACAATACCATATACAAAGCTAAAACTAACATCAAACGTGAAACAGTTATCAGAGCAAATACAACAAATAATAAGTTATGGGGTGATGTGAAATGGCAAGAGGACAGATACTCACATTATACGGCTCTGGTACTGGAGTAATAAACCTTATAAACGAGTTCTTCTCTACAGCGGTGAACCAGATAGCGGTAGGAAAGGGTAATGAGGTAAAGCTATGGAGCATAGAGGTAAATGGATCAGATCCTGTACAGATACAGGTAACCGATGACTATACGGCTGGTTCTCCTACATGGACTACAATACTTGAAATACCCGGAAACAGTACGGTAGAGTATAAGAAACCAGTAAAGATACTCATTGGTAGAACCGGTAAAGAAGCATTTAGAGTAAACGTTAATGGAACTAACGGTTCTGCTGTAACAATTAATATAGAGGTAGAGCCTGTAAGCGATCAATAAGTAAATAATAATATTGTTTTTTAACAATATTTTTCTTTGGTGTAAGACATTGGCTACTGAGAAGCATGTTTCTGGAAAAGAAGTAATAGAGCTGTACAAGCCTGATAGAAGCATAACTGATAGAATGACAAGCATAGATAACAACATATACGCAATAGCAAAGATACTGATAAGAATACTAGGGGTTCTTGAAGGAAAACAAGTAACAACACCTACAACACCAGCACCACAAATACCAGATATAGAGCCGTTGATAAGACAGCTTGTAGAAGCTATAAGAGAGCTTAGAGAAGTCATAACAAATATACAGCAACCAATAACATCACTAACAACCGTAAAAACAATACCAGCAGACATGATAAGAATAGCAAAGACAAAATACATAGTAAAACCGACAGAATGGGAGGAACACCTTCTAAGAGAAAAAACAGACTATGTACTAATAACAGTATTTGATGACAACATATTCTTCGATGTAGAACCAATTAATAACAAGTCACAATTATTCCCAGCGGGTAGCGTGATAGAGTGGTATAGGAATCCAAAGTATAATAAAATATATCTACAGTCAGAGTCTAAGAACGCTAGAGTATATATAACAGAGTGGAGTATGAGGGTGAAAACATGACAATACACATAGTACCCGGAATAGGCACACAATTAGCAACACCAAGTACTGGTAACACTAAACAATATACCGTTGGAACAACCAGTATAAAGCTAGACAATATAAGCACGAAAACCGTGACAATAAAAGCAGATGATGATAACTCTGGAAACGTATATATATGTATAAACAAAGACCCATGCACAACAGATACGGGATTCAGACTAAAAGCCGGACAAGGAATAAGCATAGACATAGACAACCTATCAAAAATAACAACAATAGCAGACGTAGACAACCAAAAAATACATGTAATGTGGGTGAAATAAAATGAAATTTATTAGAAAAGGATTTTTTAAAATAACAACACTATCTAATATATATAGAAAATGCGAATTCCTAGACTTTAATCCAAAAGTAACTGGATCAATAGAACCTCCACCAATGAATCTCATATTTAAAGAAGAGTGGTCGTCTTAGGTGATATAATGGTTGAATGGATAGAGAAATATATTGAACGTAGACTAGAAGAGTATAACAAAGAATTATATCTACTAGAAAAGAAGCTCTCAGAATATATTGGATTAAAAAACGAGGAGAAAATAAAGATTGAGGAAAGTTACTACAAGTTCCTAAAAAAACTAAAACTAATAGGATTCGAACACTATGGTATTGGCATTATTAAACCATATAGAAAACAAGTAATTTACATAAATGGAGAAACAATATATACAAATAAAATAATTATGCCTGAGCTAATAAGTGACTGGGATATAAACTCTACAAGTTATGAGCTAGATACTACAGATTATATATCTCCACCATCTTCACTAAAACTGGTTATGTCTCCTTCCGGAAGATCAATAGCATTATGTAAATATTTGGGGACAACAAATATAGTTCAGGGAAGAATAGTTACATGGGGAAAAAATACCATTTATGGTGAATTACACTTCTTTTTTAGAAATCAGAGTCCAGTTGGAACAGCATCATATTCTACTGGATATTATTTAAAAATAATATATGGAACAAGAAACACACGGTTGTATCTAGATGATAATGTTGTTGCAAGTACTACTTCAAACTACTGGTGGGAAATTGATTGGACACATTATAGGATAACATGGTGGAACTGTCCAAAAGGCTTATGTGTTAGGGTGGAAATAGAATCTGATGGTAAATGGGTTATTGCGTGTGATGATTTATGTGATCCATCAAACAAATATGTCAATTCATCAATAAATAGAGTTGGTATTGGTGGTCTAAATGGTCATTATTCATATACACAAATCATAAAATTTGATGATACTGAGATATGGTCAGCATAATCATTTATATGTATGTTTAATTATGTGAGATATATTATTTATGAATGTTATTATGTTTATTAATAAGTTTGTATAACCAGATAATAGTATTATTTTTGATACATAATCCTCATTAAACCCCATTCTTAGAAGCAATTCTTTTATAGTATGGATTACTAGTGCAAGTGTTATTACTGAACCAGTCTTCATTACAATAGCTCCGGCATATGGTCCTAGTTTCTCCATTAAATACTTGCCTATCGGGTTAGCCTCGTATAACCCCATATTTATTGCTTCTATTGTTGAAACAGCGTCTAATGCATTTGAAAATACTATCATAGCCATTGATTTTTTATATGCTTCATCTATCCTATCCATTGATAATCACCAATATGTTATATAGTTGTAATGGATATTATTTTAAACTATATAGGTTGAACTAACAATAATAAAATATCTATAAAGATTTATGATTTATGTTGTATTATCCATGAAATATTATATCACAAACAATAATTGTATAAAATTATAATTATATAATTGGTTGAGTGAGATGAGGTATAGTATAAGGAATGAATATAGATCACGTATAGTTACGAGAAAATATATTCATAGGCTAGAATACATAGACTTCAGAATATCATCTATTCCGCCAACACCACCAACAGCGTTTCCTTGGTATGACCCATTCCACGACGAGGGATCTACTAACCAAGCTTCTCAGGAGAACATGATAGTTGGAGGAAACCCATTAAAATGCTTAGATGTTGATACGCTGAATATTTTATGGGTTGGTGATTCAAACTGGTCAAATCCACCAGTATCTGATGGAGAATATATTTATACAATAGGCTATAATTCAAATAATAAAATGGCTACATTAGACCTATATGATTACGATGGTAATAAAATAGTGAGCTACGACATTGAGTCATTTTCATACAGTACCGTATACAGATTAATATTAACTTATAATAGAGTTATATTTGTAGGTAATAAAATATACTTTATTGATAGAGAGACTTTGGTAAACCAGTTAAACATAGTTAAAGAACTTGATAAAAGTAATTATGAAAATATAATATTATCTGATCTAGATTATATTTATATATTAAAAAGCGGTTATCCTAAGGAGATATATAAGCTGGATGAAGATGGAAATATTGTTATACAAAGCACGGGTGCTACATCAGACTATGAAGATGTGCATGGAATTGCCATAAATGATAACAAAATATTTTATGATAGAACCCTAACTGAAGAAAGTATTCATATTTGTAGCCTAGATAAAAATACTTTAGAAAGTTTTGGATGCGTTAATTTAAACAAAACACCTGAAATGGTCGATCATATTGCATACTATAATGCACATATATATGTATCATATCGCAACTATATATCTGATAACGTGTTAGAATTTCGCCTATGTAAAATAAATGCTTCTGATATGAGTATTGAATGGGATATTGTTTTAATAGATCCCATAGTAGTTATAACTCAATTCCCCAATCTAGCTATCGGTAAAGATGAGACGATATATTATAATACAGATGAAAAAACATTTGCAATCAATCCGGATGGCAGTATAAAATGGAAAAAGAGCTTGGGAGAAAATTTGTATCCGGCTAGTTATCCTGTAATAACTCCAAGCAACAAACTAATCGTTATGGCATGTAATCAACAACACAGCGAATGCCAAATAATGGTACTAGATGCAGATACTGGAAACATTATTACATCATCAGCAAACGCTATGGGCAATTTTATAGTTATATAATAATGGTAAAAAATATATTAATGAATAAAATATTTTACCAACTGTATTGTTTTTCTACTATATCTGTGTCTATTTGTACGTTGTATGTTCCTTCTTTTGCAAATGATAGTGAGAAATCGTTGTCTATGTAGTCTGTTCCGGGTATTAGTTGTGTGTAGAATGTCTTTGTAGGGGTATTGTTTACTAGTACTGTTATTTTTACTTGATACTTGTTTGCTTGTTCGTTTGTTATTGATTTGTTGAAGTGTATGATGTATTCTAAACTAACTGTTTCACCTACATATACACTTGTCTTATTTGCTGTAAGGCTTACACCTGTTATTGATGGCTTCTCGGCTTTCGGTAATACATTTATTGTAACCGTGTTTGATTTAACCATAGTTTTCACCAATTAATAAGTATTCTATGATATACTTTATTTTTATCTAAACATTAATCATTTAACTAGACGACGTGTTGGTGATAGACATGAATAGGTGCATGTTTGCATCATTGTTGCTTATTGTTAGTGGTTTACTTATTATACTATACGGGGTATTACTCGTATTCATAATAGATGGGGGCTTGTTGGAGTATGGTAGAACCGCTATATTATCTGCCGTATTAATAGTTATAGGAATAATAATACTGCTTATGGGAATAGTTGTAGCATGTATATGCTGTGACGGGAAATACTGTGCCGAAACAGCTAATTCGCTAAACAATGCTTATACTGGATAATTATGAAATAATTTATTGGTGTAACAGGATGGCGAAGGTAGAGCTAGAGCTTAAATTTTATGGGAAAGTAGGTGTTGGGTGGAATAGGGGATATATAGAGGTCTATAATCCGCATAGGGATATTTGGACTATTGAGCTAAGATATGCTGGTGGTCCGTCTGATTATATAAGGTATGGGTATGAAAGGACTCAGATGGATATTGTGAGGGGTAGCTGGAGATCGATAGGTGATGTTCCCGGAAACAGTAGGGTTAGATGGGACACGGTGTTCATAGAGTTTCCTGAAGAGGGTACTTATAGGCTGGAGTTCTATGCTAGACCTAAGTCATCTATTAGTGAGGAGGAAAGAGTACTTGTAAGAGCATATACTATAACTGTTGGCGGTGCACCAGAAACACCATTATATATTGAGAAAGTAAGTATTCCTTGGTATGATTACAGAGACGGGATAGCCGGTATCAGAGTATACGTGTCTTTCAGCAAGAAAGCACCCGCTGGTACAACGATATATGTTAGACTATTATCAAATGATAAAGTAGTACACGAGTTCACGGAGACATTGAAGGCTGAAGCATATACTAAGGAAATACTAGTAACAGCTAGGATACCTAAGGGAGTAAAGGTATCGTTCAAAGCGTGTGCAAGTCTAGACAAAGAAGAATGGAAATGCAGTAACGAGATAAAACTAGGAGAAACAATTGGTAGCTATTGGAAAATAGACCCGTTCGACCCAATACTATACGAGAAAATAGATGAGACAAAATATAGGATAAAAATAACAGTACTAGACATAGTGAGGAAAAAACAAGAAACAATTCTTCAAAGCAGTCCAGAAAACAACTATGTAATAACAGTTTTGTTCGAGGACAGAGAAACAGGTGAAAAATACTATGCATACTATACTGATTCAGAAATAGTTAGGTCTAAGGGAGAAACACTAGAGCTATCCCCAATAGCTTTGCAAACATTATTACAGGCGAAGAACATTATAAAAGACAAGTACTTGACACTATCATATACTGTGCCGTTCGAGTTCAATGCATACACGGAGTTCTTCAAGAACCTTTTCCAAGACCGTGAAAGAGTAGACAACTATTTCAGGAAAAGGATAAACTATGCAGTAGTAGAGTACTTGAAGGCTAACAACATACCGTTCAGAGGAGTATCAACAACCTTGCTCGAAGCAGACTATGATGTCAAGGGAATAATAATGGGATATAATCCGAAGGTAAGAATAGTTGCTAAGATAAACATAACAGTAGACCCGGCAGTTCCTTGGTGGCTAATAGGTCTCATAGTAGTATGTGCCGTATCAGCAATAATAGTGCATGAGATAAGCGTTATGATACAATCAGTAGAGACCACTCACCAAGAATACTATAAGACGTTGGACGAATATGCAGAAGCATGGGCTGAGTACGAGAAATCCTATTACAAGTGGTTATCACTACCAGAAGAGGAGAGAAAACGTACACCACCACCAGAACCCCCGAAGCTACCAGAGGTAGAAGAACCAGAGAAAATACGTAAGAAAACACTTGAAGAAACCACGCCTGAGATAGAGAAACCTCTGAAAACACTTGAAACAGTAGGGATAATAGCTGGAGCAATAATAGGTGGACTAGTAGTACTTGAAGCAGTAAAAACAATACGTGGTAAATAAAAAATTATTGATTATTTTTTTCATCGCCAAGATATGCTAGTATTGTATATGCATAGCTTCTTGACTCACGCCAATTAGGTTTGGAATAGCTCTTTATGATTATGCAGTCATCAATTGACGATACAAATCCTATACCGTTTGAGAGTGCTTCTTCTGTACGTTGGTGTCCTTTCAGCAATGTTAGTATCTGGTGTGCATGTAGGTTAAGTACAATATAGAAGTAATGGAACAATGCTCTACGATCCAAGGCTTGGCTAACGGCTTTATATAAATCGCTTTCCTTTAGCTCGAAGCCTATCCTAACAGTCCTAGAACCGCTCTTGCATGTAAGTATCATGTCTGTCTCATATCCCTGTACTTTCTTACGCATATCAATTACTATGTTGTTCTCTTGTGGATTCTCGTATGAGTCATAGCAATGAGTGAACAATATCTTCCTAAGCCACCATGAAAGTAGTTGTAGTTCTTCCTTATGACATATAATAATAGACGTCATTGCTCCAATACCTTTGCTAGTTCTTT
>JAMOPC010000449.1 GCA_027064845.1 Desulfurococcales archaeon
TAGAATTATTCCACGGAGATGCGAGAAGCATAGATATACTCAAAGATAACTCAATAGACCTCGTTCTTACTCATCCTCCTTATTTCAACATAATAAAATATAGCTCAAAAACGAGTCTAGAAGGCGATCTATCGAGATATAGGAAACTAATAGATTATCTCAGAGGAATAAAACAAGTACTAGGAGAAATCTACAGAGTATTAAGACCAGGACACTATATGGGAATACTAGTAGGAGATACTAGAATTAGGAGACACTATGTTCCCTTAACACATTATGTGTTAGAAATAATTCTTCAAACAGGATTCATACTTAAAGAAGAAATAGTCAAAATACAACACAAGATGAAAACAACAAGAGAATTCTGGCAAAAAATCAAGGAAAGAGACTATTTGCTGATTTATCACGAGAAATTATTCATTGCTAGAAAACCAAAAACAATGAATGAATATAAAACATACAAGTATAGTACTAAACAAAAATATACATCGATATGAACAATTTCATCAAGATAGTTAAACTAGATTATTTCTTTATGATTTAAAGATTCGAGTCTTTGTACAATTATGTTTCATAAATAGTATTTTCAAGGACACGATTTTAAGCAATATATAGAGGTAATGGAAAGTGAGGAAAGTTTTTCTAATTGCCGTATTGATAGTAAGCATAATCATATTAATTAATGTAACTAGCTATTTAATCAGTAATAGTTCATGTTATTATGGTATAAATCACACTAAAGACATCCTGGGTTTTGAAACTGTTGGTGGAAGAATGATATTAAATGATATTATATGATGAATTTAAGGAGTTCATAGCCTCTAGGAAACTAGAGATTTATCTCCCAACATGCTTACCTGATAAGTACTCGCTATCAGCAATATGGGCTAGGGATAAGGGTGATAACCTAGGTTTTCCACTGATTATTTTGTATAGTAAAAATAATGTTACTGATTATAAAGCAAGAGAAGATACCCTAATTATAGAAATAACATCGTCTTCTCCTGCTCCTCTAGAACAATATATTGAGAATGGAGCAAAACCTATATATAATAAGAATGATAGTTTACTAGGTGTTTTATTCGAGAAAGCTTATTGTCCAACATGTATCTCTCAAAAAAACCTTACCTTTAGCAATAGTTAGAATAAACGGGCTAGACTGCTTAATAAGTTTTAGAGACCCAAATACATTAATAATGATAATAAATACGATGAAACAACTCTCATAATAGTTCTTTAATTATTTTCTAATATATGATTTTCCAGCAATAAAACCTACTCATAAGTACGATCACATAATGGAAAATAATGTAGGATAATCTATAGAATAAACAAGTGTGTATTTCTATATAGGATAGGTTCTGAGTTAAAAATATTTTAAATAGTATAACTTATCGTTCTTAAGACATCGGTAAAATGGTTTCTACGACTGGTTATTTAGAGATACTTCGGTTCCGATCAATAGATGCAATGTAATAGAAAGGTTTTAGGTATCCTAGGTAAATATAGTATACTTGGTGCAATAGGTATGAGTGTAACAGTTTCGATTAAGGTCAAGAAGAGTGTTTTAGAGCTTGTGGATAAAATGGTAAAGTACGGATTGGCTCGGAGCAGGAACCAAGCATTGAACATATTGATAGAAAAGGGATTAGAGAGTATTAAAGACGAAATCAGGTATTGGGATGAAATATACTGTAAATCCGAGGAATTAGTTAAAAAAGGTTTCAAACTGAGTCACGGTGGATTAAATAAGATCTTAGAAGAGGTTAGATCAAGGTGATCTATCTAGATACAAACATTTTAATATCAGCGATCGACGAAAAAGACCCACTTCATTTAAAAGCTTTAGAACTACTAAACAAATATAATAGAGTTAAAAGAATCATTAGTGAACTAACTCTCGTAGAGCTAGCATCGGTTTATTCAAGAGCTGGTTTCGAGGACTCTTTAGCATATGCTTTAGCTACCATTAAGTCCTTGGATGCAGAGATTATTGAAATAGATTATAATAAAGTATTGAAAAAAGCTTTTAGATACTCTAGAGAATTTAAGTTAAAAACCCTTGATCTCCTTCATGTAGTTACAGCTATTATGGTTAATGCTGAATATTTTGCAACATTTGATAAGGATATTATTGGAAAGAAAGAAATTATAAGAAAATATGGGCTTACTATTGTTACACTTTAATTTCTTACTAATTTTTAAAGAAATAGTATTAGTATTGCCCTTGACTTAGAGAAATTTCACTAATTGGGTTTTATTGAATTCTTTATTTATGATCATTCCTGGCAATATTTTTATATGCCCTGTGCCTGATATGGTTATGTTTATGTATAGGTTTCCTTGTAGGAGGCTTATTATTAGTGCTTTTCCTAACTTCGTTAAATCAACTGTGATTGTTGTTTTAGCTGTAATATACGATTTTTTCGGTATGCTTATCCATGGTAAATGACCATTTCCTATATGTATCTTGTTAATAAATATCTTATAATCTGCTGAGAATTCTGGAGTGTCTATATCCCCATTATTGATAAATTGCACTTGAAAAGCAAGAGTCACTACAGTCCCACTTATACGTTCTATTCTACCTTCCGGGATTATTTTAATATCTATATTATTGGCTATATTCTTCCCTGTATAGTAGGCTATTGAAAAAATAGTTGAAACAAATATTATGAGTAGGATTAAGACTACAATAATTGTTTTCTTACTCAATAATCATCATCCCGGATAAATTGTTGTGTTTTGTAAAAATTAGTGTTTAAGATACTTTTCTTCAAGATACTTAATGAAATAATCTGGATTGTATTCTTCGCCAAAGGCTCTTCTAAGTAGTTCTTTGGGTGCGAAGGTTTTGCCCCATTTATGGATTTTTTCTTTTTGCCATTCCTGTATTATCTTGAACTGTTTTGTTCTGATAGCTTCGCTTATATTTATTGATTCTCTAAGCATGTGGTGCCTCATTTGTGCTGCTACTAGGTTTCCTAGAGTGTATGTTGGGAAGTATCCTATGTTCCCCATGCTCCAGTGTATGTCTTGTAGTATTCCTTCGCTATAGTTTCTCGGCTTTACTCCTAAGAGTTCTTCCATCATATTATTCCATAATTCTGGCAGATCATCTGCTTTGATTTCTCCTGCTACCATTAGTTTTTCAAGCTCTGCTCTAAGAAGTATGTGGAGATTATATGTTACTTCGTCTGCTTCAGTTCTTATTAAGCTTGGTCTGACTGTGTTGAAATAATAATAGATCTCTTCAGGCGAATACTTTTCTATGAATTTGAGGTTTTCTTTCAGAATAGGATATATAGTTTCAATGAATTCAAGGCTTCTCCCAATTATGTTTTCCCAGAATCTTGATTGTCCCTCATGTATTCCGAGACTAACTCCTCCTGTTATAGGGGTTGTTGATAATGCTGGATCTATTTGGAGTTCATATAGTGCGTGTCCGTATTCATGTATTGTGCTCATTAGTGTCTTTTTGAAGTCAATGCCTTCATATCTAGTAGTTATTCTTACATCGAATATGCCCATGCTCTGTGTGAAGGGGTGAGGGGAAACATCTAATCTTGCTCTTTTACCCATAGGGAATCCGAGTAGTTTCAGTACCTCTTTATTAACTTTCTCCATTACTTTAGGATCGTATCTTACTTCTTCTAATTCATGTTTTGAAGGATATAGTCTCTCGCTCATAATTTTATCGAGTATTCTCTTGATTTCTTTCTTCAAGCGGCTAAGTATGTAATCAACATCTCTAGTCCTAAGCCCTTCTTCATACAGATCAACTAATGCATCATAGGGGTGTTCTTCCCATCCAAGATACTCTGCTTGTTTCCTAGATAATTCTATTATTTTCTCTAAGTAGGGCTTAAATATATTATAGTCATTCTTTTCTTTGGCTTGTTTCCATGCAAGCATTGCTTCCTGCGTCACTTTACTATATTCTGCAATGAATTCACTTGGTAGGGCTTTCATTATCCTGATTGTTCTCTGTAAAACCCTTACCACTCCTTTCTCATAAATATTGAGATCTTCTATTTGAGAAGCCTTATCCACAAGTTCTACGAATTCGGGTTTGAGAATAAGTTTTTGAGCTAAAACACTAAGCTCAGATCTAGCAATAGCTCTTTCCCGTACACCTTCTTCCGGCATATATGTTTGTGAATCCCAGCTCATAAGTGCTCTAGCGTGTCCAAGAGCCCATATTATGCGGTATTTTTGAATTATTTGCTTAATTAATTCGTTTTCGAACACCATGTTTAAGCACCAAGAAGTATTTTTCAGTATTAACTAGATTGTATGTTTTAATAATTACCTTATTGATAACCCGGTTATTAATATCTTGATAACCAAATAATTATTAATGGGTGATTAATTATGAGGAAAGAGTATATTATAGTAATAGTAGCGATCATATTGATTGTCGCGATAACCACTGCTTACCTGTATTACATGAAATATATAGGTGGAGAAGAAGAGAAAGAGCTAGTAATATACACTTATCAGAGCCTATTAGCATGCGGCCCCAATCCTAACCAGACATGGGACAAAGTATTTGGAGGATTTGAGCGAACATATAACGTTAAGGTAAGAATAGTTAAGTTTAGTGATGCAGGAGAAATGTTAGCGAAAATTATTGAGGAAGTTAAAAGTGGTCATGTAGAAGCTGACGTCGTTATTGGTCTTGACAATATACAGATCATTAAGGCTAAAAAAGAAGGAGTACTCGAACCATACACTCCAAAGAACATTGGCGAAATATATGATTGGCTCATCCAATCATATGATCCTGAACATTATGCTATACCATATGATTATGGATTAATAGCATTCGTATACGATACACGATACATCAATGAATCCACTATACAAGACCTAACATTTGAGAAATTCATAAACACCGACCTCGGCAAGACACTAGTAGTGGAGGATCCGAGAACTAGTAGTACAGGATTAAGCTTCTTATTATACGAGATAACTGTTTATGAGAAATACCTTGGTAAAGACTGGAGAACTTGGTGGGAAAAAGTAAAGCCAGCAGTAAAGAAGAGTTGGGATGATGCATTTGATGCATTTGAAAACGGTGAATATCATATTATGGTTAGTTATGCAACGGATCCAGCATACTCAGTATTCTTCTACAACTCGACAATTTATAAAGCAACACTTGTAAAGTACCATGGAAAACTACTTGGATGGCTCCAGATAGAAGGTATAGGAATAGTGAAGGGAGCTAAACACCCAGAACTGGCGAAGAAATTTATCGAGTGGTTCTTAAGCAAAGAAGTACAAGAAGAAATACCACTCAATAACTGGATGTATCCAGCAAACAAGAACGTGGAATTACCTGATGTTTATAAATATGCTATTGATATGAACCAAGTAGAAGTAGTTAACTTGAAAATGCCCCAGGAAGAAATAGCTGAGAACCTTGATAAATGGATAGAAGAATGGACTACTATAATGGGTCAATAGAATTATCGAGTGTTAGAAATGAATAGGAAAGCAGTAATTGTTCTCATAATCATTGCTTTTTTAATATATTATCCAGTTGTATGTGGTTTGAAGGATGCCTTCATAGACGATAATGGTAGATTTACTCTTAAATACATATTGGACATTATAAGTAGACCAAACATTATTAATGCGATAAAGTTCTCTTTCGAACAAGCATTATTAAGTTCATTATTAGCCACAGTTATCGGATCAATAGCTTCTTTAGGACTTTTAGTTCTTGGATTTAGAGGAGCGAAAACTCTTAGATCACTTAGCATAGTCCCTTTCATGGCGCCCCCAATGGTTGTCGTAGTAGGTTTTACCTCGCTTTTTGGTGAAAAGGGATGGATAACAAGTATTATCCCACAATTAAGGTTTTTAGGTGAGGGTTTTTGGGGAATTATCGCTGCTCATGTATTCTATAATATACCTCTTTCACTTAATTTCACATATTCTTCCCTAGTATCTATTCCTAGAGAGATAATAGATTCCATTAATTTATACAGTAGTGGTAAGATCAAGTTTGTTTTTAGAAAGATAATTATACCATATATTCTTCCAGCCCTGGTTTCCAGTTTTACTCTTACGTTCATATATTGCTTCACAAGCTTCGCAATACCTTTGAGTATTGGCGGGGTTAAATACTCGACCCTTGAAGTATATATTTATCACTATTATAAGCTCATGATGATGCCGCATAAAGCAGCTGCTATTGCATTTATACAGTATTTAATCCTATTATTGGTTGTCTTTCTGTTCACGTTTTTCCATGGAAGAACATATGCTCCTCCAATAGGTTATACCCATTACAAACTTAGTGTACCTAAATCTTTTAGAGTCCTTCTATATCTGTTTACGATACTTGTTTTTCTCTATCTCTATGTGCCATTATTCTCAATAATATATACCGCTCTATATAACCCATATACAGGCGAGATCGGTCTTCATGGGTTTTACAGAATTCTCAGCCTAAGATACGATCCTGGTCTTGGAACAGAGCTTGTTGTAGTCTATTTTAATACTTTATACTATGCATTAATGACTGCTTTTCTCTCGATTGTTCTCTGCTCAATAATCGTGTATTTTGGATCAGGAGTTATTGACGCAGTATATGTATCATTACTAGCTATTAGTCCTCTAACTCTCTCCCTCGGCTTATTAAGAGCTTATAGCTATTACTTACCTCCACCAATATTGATCATACTAGCCCATACATATGCAGCCATTCCATTAGTTACTCGCGTTCTTAGAATAGGGTTTGAGAGAATAGGGAGAATATATGTTGATGCTGCAAGAGTATTAGGTGAGAAAGGCTTTACACTCTATACTCGTGTTATATATCCATTAATGAAGCCTTCATATCTTGTTGCTTTATCTCTAGCCCTAGTTGTTAGTTTAGGAGAATTCGGAGCAACGTTCTTTTTATCAACAAATAAGACAATAACATTAGCTGTAGCCATATATGTCTATAGAGGAGTTCGTGATTGGCAAGCAAGTGGTGCTGCTGCTACATTATTATTGTTATTGACCTCGTTCATACTGCTTAGTTTATCTAGAAAAATGGAGAGGTGGCTCTAACATGATAATAATCGAGAACTTGACGAAGAAATACGATAAGACAATAGCATTAAACAATGTATCAATGAAGATACCTATGGGTAAGATCACAGTGGTT
>JAMOPC010000450.1 GCA_027064845.1 Desulfurococcales archaeon
TGATTTCGCTGCAAGAACAATCCTCTTTGCAATCCCTGTTATAATACTATATGCAGTTGCTCAGAAATACATCGGTGAAGCTATGAGATATGGAGCATTAAAGGCTTAATCTATTAAGTCATACTAGCTTATATATCTTCCAAATATCCTTATCCTATAACCACATCTAGGACATCTATAATCTGGTGTAAGATTCCAGCTCACTACTCTATAATTTCGTCTAATGATCAGTTTTTTACCACATTTAGGACAAATAGTGTCCTGATATTCTTCTTGAATAATGTTACCAATGTAAACGTATTTTATCCCAGCTTTTCTCGCCTTATTATATGCACTTAATAGTTTTGAGAAAGATGTTGGTTCTTCACGGTATTTGAATGCAGGATAATACTTGTTAATGTGAAGTGGTGTATCCTCATCTAAGTACTTGATATGATTATCTATTATCCATTCAATACATTCTCCCCAATCATTCGCTTTAGTTACCATTAAATATACCATTTCCACGTGACCGCCGTTATCCAATATGTATTTTGCATTTCTAAAAACAATGGTCGGATCTGCTGACAAGTATTTACGATATGTTTCGGGACATCCTTTAATATCAATGCTGAAACCAGTATATCCGGCTTCTAATAATGATTTAAGGGTATTTAATGACATATACCCATTTGTAACCACTGTTAAATATAGGTTTTTACCTCTCGAAGCTAAGCCTATATCGACTAAGTATTCTGGCTGAATTGTTGGTTCATTAAAGCTAGCACATAAACCATGTACATCGGTTTTAACGGCATACTCAATAAGCTTGTCGGGTTCGATAATCAGTGAGGCCTCTACTAAGGGTTTACTCCAGCTTAAATGATAGTTTTGACACCAGGGACATCTAAAATTACAGCCCCATCCCGAAAAAGTTAATGCTATACTGTTCGGGTAATAGTGGAAAAGAGGCTTTATCTCGATAGGTCTAGGCTCGAGTGCACTTATCATCCCATATGCTAGATTGTATAATTTACCATTAATGTTAACATAATTCCAACAAAAACCCATTAAACCATCCGCTAAAACACATCTTCTCTCACATATCAAGCACTGAATAAGCTTCTTATCGATCCTGTAAATTCTATAAAACTTCTCAGAAACCTTCCTAAAAAATGGATCAGATGCTATATTTTCAAGCATTGAACTAATCACCATTTTATCATTTAATATGATATTGTACTTATACCTACACTTATTTTCAAGGAAAATACTTTCAAGAAACATTATTGTATTCAATGTAGCGTAGTTCAAATATTTATAATGAAACGGATTATATCCTCAATATTTTCTTTGCATTTATTGAAAAAATTAATTCTTTTTCATTACCACTTAAACCAAGCATGTTTTTAATTATTTCTATTTGTCTCTTGGCTGATAACCAATTCGGGGTTAATTCTATAATATGGTCGCTACCAAATATGAATTTATCAGCTCCTAAATGCTTTATATAAACTGATAATCTTTGAACACCTATTTCTTCCGCTATTGTAATTAAACTATAAGAGGTATCCAAATATACATTAGGATGACCTGCCGCTATAGCCATAAATTCCCTAAAGCCAAAGAGACCTCCCATGTGTGCATAAATAATTTTGGTTTTTGGAGCAAGTATTGGTAACAGATCATAATCTTCAATGGAGTCTGGAGATGGTATAGTATGTTTTGTGGTTGATCTGAAATATAATGTTGATAAATCACCTTTCATAGCATGTATGACTACAGGGATCCCAATTTCTCCAGCAGTATTAAGAACCTCAATTACGTGAGGATGCCTTATACAGAAACCCTGCATGCCCGGATGAAGTTTCAGCCCTTTAAGACCTAAGTCTTCAACAGCTTTACGTAGCTCCTTTATAGCAACATCTGCGGGATTAGGTACTACTGAAGCAAATCCCACGAGTCTTTTAGGTTCATATGATACAACTTTGTATACATAGTCATTGGGAATATATGGGGCAATAGGGAGTATAACTCCAATATCTATACTGGAATTGTTTAAAAACTCAATAATTTTCTCAGCAGCTATTTTAGGTGGTATCTCTTCTTTAATCCATTTCTCGGGAATATGAAGATTAAAATCTATAATCATAGTATGCACCATATTTAACATCTAAAATTCATTCAATGTTTTAATTAATATATAAAGAGAACCTATTAGCATGTTGAAGAGGATGTATTCTTATGTGTCTTTATCACTAGATTTAGAAAATGTATTAAAATGTATTATATAGTATCTCTAGCGTACTCTAGAAAATGAGGATAGCTTGGATATTGGTTGGAAGTACAGCAAGCTGTTCAAATGGTGTTAACGTAAAACCTAAGGATATAGACATAATTGTTAAAACAGAAGATGTCTATGATGTTGACAGGATTTTTGCATCAACCTATCGTGTTTTAAGAAGAGTAAGGTATAGTTCTAACGGTGTTTATTCAAGCCATTATGGCATATTCGAAACCCACGGTGTGAAAATAGAAGTAATGGCCGATCTTAAAATATGTGGTGAACTAGGATGCCTAGATGTAGACTTTGAAGAACTCTACAGCTTTTCTAGACGCATTGAATTAAGAGATACAAGTCTAAGAGTAGCACCCTTAGAATGGCAACTAGTAGCTAATACCCTAATCCCTGGAAAAGAAAAACGTATAAAGAAGAACCTAGGAGTCCTCATGATTAAAGGAATAAATACCAAAACCCTAGAGCTTGTTCTTAGTAAAGCTCCTTTAGGGGTTAGAAAATATGTTATAAAGCTTCTTAAAGACAAAAGCATAACTTGTAAATAAGCTACAATATTAGTTTATAATTGATTCAAATTAATCTAATTAGTGCCCTTATAGCATTAATGGTCTAGAATCAAGTACTAAAATCAAGCATATTTTACTGTTTCTCATTATTCGTATAATATCCTTACTAATCATTTTTTGTAAAGAATCAATACAATCAAAACTTATCAAGAACATACAGATTAAACAATACTTTATTATTATTCTTCAAGACATATTACCTATTCAAATAAATATGGATTAAGAATTATAAAATTGATAACAACATCTATATAGGATAAAAAGATACAATACGAGAATTCTTTAATAGGTTATGGAAATTGATTAGAAAAAACATACAAGCTATTCTTATATTGTTATTGTTATCGCCTTTTACAGCCGAGGTATTAACTGGCGCTACTCCTATCATGGGATTCGTTAATCCAATAAATCTATGTATACTAGTCTGTCTATATGGTTTAGGTTCAATTATAATTCGTGAATTAAGACTTCGTTTACGAATACAATATACTGAAATGTTGCTATTAGGATTTGCTTATGGTATTATAGAAGAAGGGATAGCTGTAAAATCATTCTTTGATCCATATTGGAAAGATCTTGGAATATTCGGAGTTTATGGTAGATGGTTAGGTGTGAACTGGGTTTGGAGCTTATATTTAACAATATTTCATGGTATTTGGAGTATTTTAGCACCAATCATAGTTGTGGAAGCCATATATTTTGAAGTAGCTTATAAGCAGTGGATTGGGAATAAGGGACTAATTTTTTCAACAATAGTATTCTTCATAGACATCATAGTAATTAATTTATTGCTTACAAAGTATCAACCAAGCTCTTTACATTATCTAACATGCTTTGTAATCATACTCGCATTAATCTTTATAGCTAAGAATTCAAAGCTTTATGTCCCAAACGTGATAAATAGTTCAATTACTCCTCAACGATATGGGCTCTATTGGATGTTATGGGGTATATTATTTTTTGTTGCATTTTACTTGGTCTCATCACTTGTTCCATCACCATATATTCCGATAATAATAGGGCTTGTATTGGGTTATGTGTCACTCATACTTACAAAATGTTTTGATAGTCTCTCTTGGAATGTCATTCATAGATATTGGTTCTATCTAGGAATAGTTGTGGTTCTGTTGATCATAGATACAATTCAAGCTCTTATACAATCAAACATAGAGAGAGGAATTACAGTAATAACTTCAATTGTAATTTTGACAATTATCTATGAGAAAATAAAAAGGAAACAAGCATAAGGTATTATCTAAGTTTTGAGCTATCAATACAATTTCATAACTTATTAAAACAAAGCCGTGAATCTATATGGTTCGGTATCAATCTATTAAATAAATGAAAGGTCTTATCCTTAAAATTGTATAGCGAAAAACTGTGGTTAAAACTTTAGAGAAAAGTCTAAAATAGACTTACCATTCATGCTGAGTATTACCACGTCGGTTTTCTTCATACTATCGATATGTTTTTGTTCATTTCAATGTGTTTTGACTAACATTATGCTTTGGAACACTAATGTATATCTCTAAATAATAGTATGCAGATAGATTTGCTCTACAATATACAAAAATATCGGCTATGACATAATAGAACTGATATTCATTAATGAATAAATGTATTAATACACTGTAGGGGCTATATGTAAATATTGCTTTTAATCATTAGCTTTATCATAAGAAATTTTATGCCTTGGAGTCTTACAGCGTAATATTTGATTATCAAAGACTCTTTCCTTATTTGAAAAAACTTATTGTGTATAATGAAATTAAGGAGAAACACGTATCACGTATGTTTATATATTTATGTAGCGGGTCCGCCGGGATTTGAACCCGGGGATCTCCAGCTCCGAAGGCCTGTACTTATAAGCTTCTGTCCCATTAAACAATATAGAGTCGGGACAGATCCGATAAGAATTTATACCCATTATCTAGTATGTGGGACAATTAGAGAACTTTGCTGGGAGAAGTCTTATTGTTGTAGAATTCATAGTGTATAAATGGTGATTAGAACTTGTCAAAGGTAGTTAGGGTTAGGTATGAGAAGGGTGTTTTGAAGCCTTTGGAACCACTAGAGTTTAGAGAAGGTGAGGAGCTTGTTGTTTTTATACGTAAGCACAGGGTGAGTGAGGTTCTTGAAAAATATGTTGGAATTTTTGGTAAGGCTGATGTAGAGGAGCTGAAGAAATATGAGGAAGAGGCTCAGGCACAGTGAACAAGGTATTCATAGACACTAACATATTTTACAACATATTGTTCGAGACTAAGCTCACCCAAGTGGCCCGAAAGTTATTAGAAGACTATGAAGAAAGCAAGTTCCATACAAGTCTAACCGTGGTGAACGAGCTACTCTATATCTCCACAAGAAAGTACTACCAAACCATAGGAGAAATCAGTGGGCCTTACAGCCTACGAAGGCTGATAGCTAGTAGGGGATACCCTGAGCTAGTAGTCAACGGTATACGCAGGTTGCTGAGAGACCTTGAAGTAGAGGTATTAATAGAAAACATAGGCTATAGGGATATGATAGAAACTGCGAGTCGCCTAAAGCTTCTGCCAAGCGATGCAATCATAGCTTTGACGTGTAAGCACTACAGCATAGATACCCTCCTAACATTTGACGAGGACTTTAAGCGGGTTCCATGGCTTAAAGTGTTCCCATAAGAAGGCGATTGTCTATGCAGCAGTGTGGCGAGGTAGTACTGGAATTTCTCAGGTGCCCTCTATGCGGAGCATCCCTAGTCTTTCTGGATAAGGGCAAGTTGCAGTGTACTAAATGCGGGCATATTTACAACATAGGAGACGATGGCATTATAGATATGCTTCCAGACTCCCTAGTCTCCGGTAGGGATAGGCAGTGGATGAAGTGATATGACGAGAATGCTGGGCAGTACTATAGGCTTTTCCATAGAATAATTCCAATCTTTACGCTTGGGCTAGAAACGAGAGCTCGGAGGAAATGGGCTAAGCTACTAGAGCTAAGAAAGGGAGATAAAGTTCTCGATGTCGCCACGGGCACTGGCAAGAATCTCCCTTTATTGAGGAAGACTGTTGGGGAGAACGGTCTAGTAGTAGGAGTTGACATATCGATTAGTATGCTAAGATATGCTAGGAGGATCGCTAAAAAGTACCAGAATGTTGTGTTAATTAGGGCTAACGCTTCTTCTCTACCTCTGAAAGATAGTTACTTTGATGGAGTCTTCCATGTGGGTGGTATAAACACTTTCAAGATGCAGGTACTCGCTATTAGGGAAATGTTTAGAGTGGCTAGGATGGGTGCAAAGATAGTTATAATTGATGAAGGCCTAGATCCAAAGCTCCGCAATACTAAGAGGGGACAGAAGCTGTTAAAACAAAATGCGCTCTACAGCTCTCTACCGCCAGTAGATGAGATTAAGAAGTACAGTGATTATCTGCGCGTTGAATGGGGGATTCTCCTCAATAAATGGCTTGCTTTCTGGCCATACTATCTAAGTAGAAGCGAGAAAAACCCTAGAAGTTTAGGTCATGCATCTTAACATTGAAGTTCTCCCCAAGATCAAACAAAATTATGGAAATTTGAGGTCAGTAGCGGGCCCGCCGGGATTTGAACCCGGGATCTCCGGCTCCGAAGGCCGGCGCCTTGGTCCGGGCTAGGCTACGGGCCCTTCTTGTTTATTGGTATGTTTTCTGGGTGTTTTAATATTGTGTTGTTTTCCTAGTATTGTTTTTATACTTTGTATTATCTAAATTGATCTATGGGTGTTGGGTATGGTTAGGAGATTGTTGGTTTATTTATTGTTGTTTTTGTCAATTGTTGAGTTTGTTGGTGTATTTTCTGGTAGTGTTGGTTTCGCTATGGTTGCTAGTTTAATTGGTAAGAGTGTTTTCTACATGGTTCTTGGTGTGATTGTTTATTGTGTTTTCTCCGGGGATATCGGTTTGTTCTTCATTGGCGGTTTGGGTTTGACTGCTTCTCTTGACGTTATGCTGAAGACTATTCTGAATATGCCTAGGCCCCCGGTTTCTGAGTGGCTTGTAAAAGCTGAGGGGCCCGGGTTTCCTAGTGGTCATGCTGCTATGAGTTTCTCTTTTGCTCTTCTCGCAGCATATGCTACTAGGGATAAAGTGCTGGGACTAGCTCTTCTTATTCATTCATTCGCTGTTAGTTATTCTAGGCTTGTTCTCCATGTACATTATCCTATAGATGTTATTGGAGGAGCTGTTATAGGAGTTGTTTCTGCACTAGTATCTATTTATCTATATATGAGAATAAGTGATCCTTCCAAGTATTTATTAGCTGTAAGTGTTCCTTCTCTGTTAATGTCTTTAATT